>JAGHAG010000066.1 GCA_021161625.1 Elusimicrobiota bacterium | reverse complement strand
GCTTAATCCTTAATTCTTAATCCTTACCACTAAAACTCTTTTCCACCTTCCCGCCTTTTCACTTTTCCACCAAATTTATCATTTTTAATTTTTATAATCCCCCCTATTTCCCCCCTTTGAAAAAGGGGGGAATACAAAGGGGGATTTTCCGCCCTCCGACTTCCGACTTCTGTTTTCTGGATTCCTGCTTCCGCAGGAATGACATACTACCTATCCTCTATCCTCCTTCCTCTATTCTCTTTTTTTTATTCTATTGGTGGTATAACAACCATTCTTTTTTTAAGATATGTTGAAAGAACTCTTTTTTGCTCCACAACTCCTGGCAAGATAACATCAAGCACATTTGGAACCTTTAACCCCTTCCTGCCACCGCCGGGATTTTTTTCAGTTTTTTCTTCAAGAATTTCAACAACCTTACCCTTTTCATCCACGAGAAAACTTACAAAAGTAAGAGCACATTTTTCTATGTCATACGGAAAAACTTTTTCATTCAGGAAAACGCTTACAATTCTTTTTTTTGCATCTATTCTCATAGGTACTTCAACTTCACTCAAATTTTTAAGAATTGCTTTTTCCTTTTCAACACTTAAAACCATCTCCCAGTAGGCGTCATCAGCAACCCAGCAATTTAAACCCTTGCGCAATCTTCCGTTTCCTTTTCTTTTTATTCCGTTTATGTCAATGTAAAGGTCAAAAGCGCAAAACCACTTTTCATTATAAAGAGGTCCTGCAAAATAAAACTGAAGATTTGTGTTTTTTCCCTTTTTCCAGATGGTAAGTGTCATAATGTCTCCGCACCCTTGCGGAAAATCTTCAGGAAGGTCCCACCACCCGGG
Source organism: Elusimicrobiota bacterium (assembly GCA_021161625.1). Lineage (GTDB taxonomy): Bacteria > CG03 > CG03 > CG03 > CG03 > JAGHAG01. Next base: position 19,101 of record JAGHAG010000066.1, on the reverse strand, counting down.
CCCTTTTGCATCACCGACCGGGTCAAAAAATTTACTTATAATGCCTCTTTGCGGAAGTTCCAGAGGTATGGCAGAAGTCAGGGTGTTTGAAATCCTTATAAAAAACTGTATAACATTTTCCTTCCCTGTGACAAAATTTGAGAGGGGAAATTTTACAACAACTTCTTTTGTGGAAAAATCTGTAGAAAAAAATGTCCACAACCGCTGCCAGCCATCATCTGTTGCAATGTAAAAATAGGACTTTTCTCCTGCTGATATGCAAAAATTTGAAAGAAACTCTCCCGCTTTTCCGTCCAGAAGTTTTTCTGTTGTTTTGAAATACTGGGGATTCCACCAGTATATTTCAACAGGTGTTTGAGAAGACAAAACCACTTCAGGTTCAATTTTAAAAAGAAGATATCCGGTTTCGGTTTTTACAGTATACTTTATTCCGCTTTCCAGAACGCTCAATGGAGTTTTTTTCTTTTCCTCAAAAATTATATCAGAAACTTTGCTTGCAGAAATTTTCACATCCCCTTTTCCAACAAGGTCGTAAATTTCAACTATTTTTTTAAATATGTCAACTGCAAAGCTTTGCTTCTGCCAGTTTTTTAAATTTTCAAGTTGATAGGAAAGTTCCAGCGCTTTTATGAGTTTTTCCCTTTTAACCCGTCCTGAATTTTTGTATTCCTCAATTCTTTTTCTTGCCTGGGCAAACATCTCCCACAGTTTTAAATTCGTCCCTGAAAGAATTATTCCTGCCTCTGGATATTTTCCCGTATCTTTCAAACTGACTGTAAGGTTGGGTATTTCCAGAAATTTGTGCATCTTTTCTATCGTCTCAACCTTTACATAATAAATACCATCTGCCTGTGGAATTGTGTCTATCTCTTTGGCAACTACAATTTTTAAATTCTCATGGGAATAGACGCAGCTCGCTTTCCACACGCAAAAAATCCTGTCAATATTTAGATACCCAATTTTATCAAGAGCACCCTGATCAGGAATTTGCTTCCCTATAAAAAAAGCCACCTCAGGCAATTGTTCTGCCTGTGATAATTTACGGATATTTTTCATAAAAACATCTTCAATGTCCGAAACATTTAAATTACTTACCCCTCTTAGCCAGTTGCAGGGATTTAGTTTTTCTATAATTTTAAAATTGTATTTTCGGGAAATAACCCAGAGCATCCTTTTTTCTGTCATTGAAATATTTTGAGGCAGTATGAGGAAAAAAGATTTTTCTCTGTTGTCTAAAATAAAGTTCAGACACTCATCAATATCACCTTTGTATTCGGAAAAATCAAAAATAAAAGTATTTGCAAAAACAGTGGTCACAAAAAGTAAAGGAAAAATCAGGTTTTTAAAATGGGGAACATTCACTTCTTCAGAAGATTTATGGAGTATTCTTTTGTATCACCTTTTTTTAATACAACCTCTTTTTCCCATGGAATAAACCCTGGCTTTATAATCTTTATAGAAAATTTTCTCGGAACTTCACTTACTGAAACAATTTTTATGTCAGCAGGGGTTTTTGCTTTAAAATAACCATTTATAAAAACCTTTGCCAGCGGAGGATTTGAATTGATTGAAATATACGCCTCTTTCCGCTCGGCTTTGCGGGGAGGAGAGGGGGGATGTTTTACTTTTTTTGGAGAAGTTTTTGCTGGGATTTGTTTTATTTTTGGCGAGGTTGCCCCAAGTGGAACTTTAAATTCTCTGACCAGAATAACTATTGCTAAAATAAGAAAAATTGTATTCAACGAAAAAATTACACCAAGAAAAATTTTAACAAAGGGCTTTTTTCTGTTCATTTTGCAGATTCTTTTTCCTGCTCGGCAAGATGGGCATCTATTGCCTCAATAAATTCTTTCTGCTGACTCAACTCTTCCTGTAATTTTTTAAGTTCTTCTTTGGTATTTTTGATTTCTTCTACAATTTTTGTATTTGCATTTTTTATTTCATTTTTGAAAGTTTCTCTGATTTTTGAGAGTTCTTCTTTGAAATTCGCAGAATCTGTTTTTGGAATGTTTTTTGAAATCTCATCTATAATCTGCTTCACATCAATTCCGCCTGTTGAAACTTGATTTTGAAGTCCTTTAAACATTTTTGTGATAGTGTCTGTCAATCTTTTTTCTGAGGAGAAAAAGAGTGCCTCTATGTTTTCCTGTTTCTGAGGAGAGGGCTTTTGGGGTTCACTTTTTATAATAATAAGCCATAAAAACAAATTAAAAATTCCAAAAATAACCGCAATTATACCAAGAAGAATTGTTGGATTGTCTATCACTTTCAGCCTCCTTTATAAAACTTCCTATAATATAAAATTTTAGAACTGCTTTCAAGAATAGAAGTATATTTGAAACAGTCAAAAAGAGTGTCTCCAACAACCCAGGACCCGTGCCCTTTTAAAAATACAACTCTGTATCTCTTGAAAAACTCTGGAAGAATTTGTGCAACTCTTTCAGATGCAATGCTTTGCTTTATATCAATGACAGGAACCTCTGGAATGTAAAAGGAACCTTCTATGTCGCGAGGTTTTATTGCTTTTGAAAAAAACGATAAAACCGTTGCAAAAATGGGATGGCAATGAACAATTGCTTTTGCAGAGGTTCTTTTATAGATTTCTCTATGGACGACAACTTCAACAGAAGCGTTTCTGTCTAAATTTCTGTTATCCAAACTTACCTCAACAATACTGCTGTCATTTATATCTCCGAAGCAGCAATCGTGAGCAGTTATTAGAAAAGTTTTTTTTGAATTTCTTAAACTCATATTCCCGCTTGTAGCATGGACAATTCCTTCCTGATAAAGAAGTTTTCCTACCTTTTTGAATTCAGGCAAAAGTTTTTTTATTCCCAATTTTTTTCTTTTCATTATTTTTCAACTGGAAAAAGCACTTCTCCCCCTGGAACTTTTTTGTTGAATGGAAAATTCCGTGCTTGAGGTTTTGAAATTTCAAACCCAAGGTGTTGGGACATTTCTTTTGACTTTTCAGGAAGAAACGGATACAGGACGTCTTTTAAAAAATTAAGAACTGTAAGCAGGGTTTCCATTACATCCTGAAGTTTCTGGGGATTTTCCTTTTTAAGGGTCCATGGTTTTTCCTGTTCTATGTAGGCATTTGTCTCGTCAATAATCTCCCATATCCCTTCAAGAATTCTTGAAAATTTCAAGGTTAAAATTTGTTTTTCTCCCTCTTGAATTATTTTTTCCATTTTCTTCAAAAATTTTTCATTTACCTTTCCAGAACAAGGGCTTCTGCCATCAAAATACTTTACACACATTGTCTCAACTCTTCTGAAAAGATTTCCAAGAGAATTTGCAAGGTCAGAAGTATATCTTTCAGAAATTCTCTGTTCTGTAAAAGCGCCATCCTGACCAAAGGGAACCTCTCTCATAAAAAAGTATCTCAAAACATCCGGGTGATACTTCTCGCAGATTTCATAGGGCGTTATGATATTGCCTTTTGACTTTGACATCTTCTCACTTTTTATTGTCCACCAGCCGTGTCCGAATACCATTTTTGGAAGTTCTAAATCTAAAGCCATAAGCATTGCAGGCCAGATTACTGTGTGAAAGTGGAAAATCTCTTTTCCAACAACATGGCAGTCTGCAGGCCAGATTTCATTAAATTTTTCTAAATTACAAGGATAGCCAATTGCTGAAACATAGTTTATCAGAGCATCAAACCAGACATAAATTGTCATTCCCTCTTCAAGGGGATTTGGTATTCCCCATTCAAGATTCTGTCTTGTAAGGCACAAATCCCTGAGTCCTGATTTTACAGTATCCAGGGTCTTGTTTGCCTTGTCTTTTGGCATAAGAAAATCAGGATTTTCCTCATAGAATTTTAAGAGTTTTGTTTGATACTTTGAAAGACGGAAAAAATAAGCCTCTTCCCTTTTTATTTCTGTGATTGGTCTGCCACAGTCAGGACAATTTCCTCCTGCATCTCTTACCTGCGCTTCAGTAAAATACGACTCACAGCTCACACAATATGGACCTGAATAAACCCCTTTATAAATGTCTCCTTTTTGCGCAATTTTCTTGAATATATATTGCACGGTTTTTTCGTGGCGGGGTTCAGTTGTTCTTATGAAGTCATCATAGGATATGTTTAAAAACTTCCAGAGTTTTTTCGCATCCTCTGCCATTCTGTCAACCCATTCCTGTGGCTGGATATTTTTTTCTTTTGCAGAAAGAAAAATTTTTTCTCCATGCTCGTCCATGCCTGTCAGAAAAAAACATTCCCTGCCAAAGAGAGTGTGCCATTTTTTTACAACATCACAGGCAATTGTTGAATATGCATGTCCTATGTGCAGGCGTGAATTTGCATAATAAATGGGTGTTGTTATGTAATATTTTTTAGCCATTTTTACCTTTTTCGTCCTTTAAAATCCAGCAACAAAGAGTTTTTCCGCACGGTCCAAGAGGAGGCTGGTTTGATTTTGTTTTTGGAATTCTATTTAGATAAAGATTACAGCAAAAAACCCTGCCACAGGGACCAATTCCCCCTATGATTTTTGCGCAGGCAACAGGAGTTACCTGAACCATCTGAACATGCGTTTTTAATGCAGCATTTATATCCTTTATTAACTGTCTGAAATCTATTCGGGATTCTGCAGTATAATAAACAAAAATTCTGTTTTTATCATAAGTATAGCAGACCTTAGCAAGTTTCATTGGAATTTTGCTTTTTGCTATTAAATCCCTGATGACTTTTTTCGCCTTTTCTTCCTCTTTTCTTAAAATTTCAATTTTTTTAATCTCATCCAACGAAAGCTTTTTAATGATTTTTGGCAATTTTTCCTTTATGTGCTGAGGACTTTTTGGGGAGGTTTTGCAGATTGCAACTTCCTTTCCGTATTGTGTCTTTACAAGAAGAAAATCTCCAACCTGAGGAGAAACTTCCCCGCAAATATACGGCGAAACACTCCCATCACGGAGAAGTTTTCCATTAACCACAACAATCATCCAAAAACCACCTCTGGAATTTTTTCAAAAAAAATCCAGTGAAGAACAAATTTTGCACTTGCCTGCCGTCTTAAAAGTTCAAGCCCCATCATTAAAGAAGAAATCTCTCTTTCACAGAAAAAAGGGTTGTCTCTGAACCTGTGATATAAGTCCAGAAGGAAACCTTTTAAAACCTGTGAAACCCTTTCCCTTGGATTTTCTGCATCTAAATAATCAGAGAGTTTTTCAAAAAAAACATCATATTGTTTTTTCTTTTGCCATTCAAAAACCTCTTTAAAAAATTCCCTTTCATAAGAAATTTTTTGATAAACAAAGTTTTTCGGGGGGAATCTAACAATCTGGCATCTTGACCTTATTGTGGGCAGAAGCCGATAAAGGCTGGATGTTATTATTACAATGATTGAATTTAAGGGAGGTTCTTCCAGAATTTTAAGAAGTGCAGATGTTGCTTCAGGGGTCAGAAGTTCTCCATCTTTTATAATCCCCACCTTATAGTTAGCATTTAATTTTGAAAGATTCATAAATCTTATAAAGTCACGGATATCGTCAATTTTCACTGAGGTGGTGGTTGTAAAAATTTTCACATCAGGATGTTTAAATGTCTGAATTTCCTTGCATGTCTCACAAATTCCACATCCTCCAGATGCACAGTTGAGTGCTTTTGCCAGTTCAATGGCAAATTGAAATTTAATTTCTTTTTCAGGACCTTCAAAAATATAGGAATTACCTATTCTTGCCTTTTCTATCTCTTTCTGAAAAAAATTTTTCACACTTTTGGGAACTTTCAAATTTTCAAACATTTTTTAACAGCGGATAAAACTCTTTCATGAATTTTTTTTATATTCCCTGTGCCTTTTACAACTACAAATCTTTTCTTCTGTTGTTTGCGGATTTTCCTGTATCCTTGCAAAACCCTCATATAAAAACTTTTGTTTTCCATTTCCAGACGGTCCTTTTTCCTTCGTATTCTTGCAAGAGACCTTTCCACAGGAATTTCTAAGAAGATGGTGAGGTGGGGTTTCAGCCCACCTGTTGCAAATCTGTCAATGAATTTAATTTTTTTTAACGGAAGCCCTCTTCCAAATCCCTGATAGGCAATGGTGGCATCTGAATATCTTTCACAGATGACCACAAAATTTTTTTCTAACGCAGGTCTTATAACCTCATCTGTGTGAGATGCACGGGATGCCTCATACAGGAGAAGTTCAGTTATGGGACTCACCCTGTGATTGGGGTCAAGTATTATTTTTCTCAAGTGTTCTGAAAAAAGAGAACCTCCAGGTTCACGGGTTCTTAATACTTTAAAACCTTCTCTTTCAAGAGCATCTGCAAGTAGTTTTGCCTGTGTGGACTTTCCACATCCATCCAGACCTTCAAATGTTATAAAATAACCTGTTTGCTTCATTGTTCTAAGATAGTCAGTCCCGATAAATCGGGACTGAAACCCCCTTTTTCTTTTATAATTTTTACTGACTTCATAAATCCTCGTCTATTCCCTGACTATCTTATAAAAAATTATTCCTTATTTTGTAAAAATTTTACCTTATCCATCGGAAATTTTCAATTTCCGATGCGATATATTTATAGCAAAATTGCAGTTCAATTACAATTTGTTTGCAAGGATAACTTCTGCTATAAGAAAAAGCAAAATCAAAATTATTATGTATTTACCAACAGGTTTTCCTGAAAGAATTACTGGAATCTCATCAGCAGGATTTTTTATTTTAAAAATTCCTGCATCATCAAAAATTTTTTTTATCTCTGAATCAGATAACCTTTCAAGGTTGTTTTCAGAACCCCTTCTTAAATTCACTGCAATAACTTTTTCTCCATCTTTTGTCTTTACAGTATAAAACCCTGTGTTTGCAAAAGGCGGTGCTTTTAAAATAAGAGCACCATTTTCTTCTTCCTGTGAAAGAGGGATTGGATGCCCTTTAAAAAAAAGTTTTGAAGACAAACTCTTAAATTTTGCAACATCTCCAATAAAGTAATTTCTTTTAAATTCTTTCCTTTCCCAGAGAAAATAATCAAGGGTTTTTAAGAGAAAAACAGGAAAACCACTTAAAATAGCGAGGTTTGAGAAATCCAGATCAGCAGGAACAGAAAAAAGAAAAACAAAACCTTCTCCAAACTTCTGGAAGACAAGGATGTCCTCTTTCTTTGATTTGAGAATTGAAAGGGAATTTTCCTTTTTCAAAACAGGAAAAAATTTTTCTGCTTTAAACTTTTCAAAAAACTCACCTCTTACCTCATCTCCAAGCCAGAAGGAAGAAGGTAAATCCATTCCTTTTAAACTTTTTTCCTTTAAGGGATAAATGTATGAGGGGAGAAAATCCGGACAAAAATTATTCAGAGAATCAACATCTGTCCTTTCTCCAGGAAAAATAAATACAATCCCACCTCTTAAAATCCAGTTTCTTAAAATTTGTGCATACTTTTGATTTAATTTGTGCGGATTTGTGAAGATGCAAACCCTGTATTTTTTTAAATTTTTGAAAAAGATTTTTTCCTGAGTTTCTTCTTCAAGTTCATACAGAGAAAACTGGTCAAAAATTTTTCTCAAAAAATATGTCTCATTCTTGATGGGATTCAAAGAATAATCCCCATTGAAACAGAAAACTTTAATAGATGTCCTTTCAGGAAGTGAAAAGTAAAAAATGTTGTCTTCTTTTAAGGCATCTGTTGGAGAAAGTTCAAGTTTTCCCTTTTTCACATTTTTTACTCCGTATAAAAAGGTTTCCTCATCCACAACAGCTGCCTGATTTATTTTTCTTGCACTTAAGTAAACTTCTAATGCAAAATTTTTATTTCCCTGAATCTGCGTAATTGCAGAAATCCCTTCCTTGTGAATTTTTATGCTTTTTATATGAGAGTTTTTCTCTTTTTCCCCGAATTTAAAACAAAAAAATTCCTGTTCGGGATTCTTTTTTATGCTTCTTTTAAAGGTGTTTTTGCAGAAATCCGAAAGGATAAAAATGTGCGTAAAATTTCTATTTTCTAAAACAATTTTTTCAATCTCATCCTCGCAGGGTTGTGAAACCTCAACAGGGGTGGTTTTTTCCAAAATCTTAAACGCCTGGTTGCCTTTTGCAAGAAAAGAAACTTTTTTAGCAAATGTAAAGACATTTGTATTTTCAAAGCCGAAAATTTTTCCTATTTCAGAGGCCCCCTTTACCGCATCTTTAAAAAGGGAGGTTTCAAGGGACCTCATGTTCATGGAATAAGAGATATCCAGAAAGATAGCGCATTTTCCCTTCTCTGTTTTCTTCAGAAAAACAACAGATGGCTTTGCAAAGAAAAGAACAAAAAGAAGAACTATCAGCGTTCTTAAAATAAGAAGCAGTATGTTTAAGAGTTTAAACTGCCTTGTTTTCAAAAGAGCCTGTTTTTTTAAAAAAAGAATTGTTGGGAAAAAGTAAACAATTGCCTTTTTTCTGGTTAGAAGATGTATCAAAATGGGAATTGTAATGAGTGGCAAAAAGTAAAAAGCAGATGGATTTAAAAATTTAAACATTATCTAAATGTGAAACCTGCTTTTATAAGACCAAGGGGAATTTCTCTTATCATGGGCTTGTGGGTGTTAAATCTGAAAAATCCAACCCCACTGCTTTTTAAGTTGCCTTCAATACCGTGATTGAATTTTTCAAACTCTTTTTTATAGTAGGTTCTCACCTTTTCAACATCTATTCTTACCCTTTCCTGCGTTTCCATATCCACAAAAACAAATGCTTCTCCCTGCGGCAGAGAAAATTCCAGAGAGGATAAAACCTGCAACACGACAAATCTGTGCTTTTGTTTTAAAAAACTTCTTATAACTTTGGAAACCGGTAAAAAATCGGAAAGCAAATCTGAAATGAGAATAATCAGAGTTCTTCTCTTCAAAAAAGGTCCTATGTCATTTAAGGAATTAAAAATTTTTGTCTTTCCAGAGGACTCAACCTTTGCAATTTCTGAAAGAATTTTTGTCAGGTATTTTGAACCTCTTGCATCAGGGATAAAGGAAATGAGGCGTTCAGAAAAACTCAAAAAACCAACACTGTCCCCTCTTTTTATGAGAATGTATGCAAGAGTGGATGCAAGTGTCTTTGCCCAGTAGAGTTTGTTTTTTTCAAACTCTTTTGGAAAATTCATTGATGCAGAACAATCCAGAGCAATTATAACCCTCATATTTGTTTCTTCTTCAAACTGCTTTATGAAAAATTTTTCTGTTCTTCCATAAACCTTCCAGTCAAGATATCTCAAATCATCACCCTGAGTATAGGGGCGGAATGCATGGAAGTCAGAGGAATATCCCCTGAAAGGAGAGTGGTATTTTCCTGAAATGTTTCCTTCAAAAATTCCCCTTCTGGAATATCCCAACCTCTCAACTCGTGCAATTATCTCGGGTTTGAGATAAAGATTTTTTAGAGGGTCAGCTTCCGGGGATAAGGCTGGCAAGTTCTTTGGCATATTCTTCCCACTTTGTTCCCTGTGAACGGCTTTTTACGATTTCAATGTAATTTTTTGCTTCCTTGTAAAAGCCCCTCTGTATGAAAATTCTTGCAAGAGAAAGATAGACATCCTCTGCAAGATAATGCCTGTCAAAATCTCCCAGAAATTCCTGATACTTTTTCTGTGCTTCATCAATTTTTCCAAGTGCCTCGTATGTTTTTGCAAGTGAATATATAACATTTGGCTTAAATGCAGGATTTATTTTTTTTAATGCATTTTTGTAAAATTTTAAGGCGGATTTATAATCTTTTTTTATAAAAAGAGCATCTGCTTTTATGTAGGATGCAAGGGCAGTAAGTTCGTTGTCACTTTTTAAATTTGAAATTACAGAATCAGCAAGGGTTATTGCAAGATTCGGGTCAGAATAAAGGATGTTCTCTGCACGGATTAAAGAAGCATAGGCGGCTTCAACATTTTTTTTGTGAGCAAAATAAATTATTCCTGCAAAAACAATAACCACAACAAAACCAATTAATGAAGAAATTACTGTTTGTTTTTTTTCCCGTATGAGTTTTTCAATAAAAACAATTGTTGCTTTTAACGGGTCTTTTTTCAGTTCATATTTTATCCACTGTCTTGCCATTTAACCTCCAACTATTTAGCAAATAGCGAATAGTGAATAGAGGAAAGAGGATAGAGGATAGAGGATAGTGAAGATTTTTGACTTCACTTAATCGCTTAATTGCTATTTGCTTAATCGCTCCTGCTTTCATTTTCCTTGTTACTTTCTCGCCTTTCCACTTTTCTTTAAGTCGCATAGTAATGCGGCCGCTACATCCCCCACCAGCGTGCAGGTGGGGAATATATTTCCGACTTCCGACTTCCGACTTCCGTTCACGGTAGTCCCTGTATCTGCGTCAAATCCTGAAAAATCATTCCTGCACCGATTATTCTCCCTTCTGGATTTTTTATTAACAGAGTTCCGTATCCCAGAATCAGTTTCTGTCCATTTGACTTCTGGGTGTGGAGAATAAGGCGGTTGCCTGTTTTACCTTCTCTGAGGGTTTTTATTAAAACCTCAACAATTTCTTTCTGCATTTTAAAGACACTTTTTACATTAAGGTTTAGAACAGTAGAAGAAGAAAATCCGAGAATTCTTCCTGCTGCGGCATTAAACTCAATTACCCTTTCGTCTGTATCAATTGCAATAAACCCACCAGGTATGCTTGCAAGGATGCTTTTTACAAGATTTTTCTGATGGGCAAGCTCTGTAAAAAGACCTATGTTTCTTAAAACTATTGAGACAATGCCTGCAAGAACTTCAGTAAAATAGAGGTCTGAATTGTCAAAAAGCCCTTCCTTTTTGTTTACCGCTTCAAGAACTCCCATTTTTTTCATCCTTGAAATAAGAGGAACGCAGATTAAATTTTTTGTGTGAAATCCTGTTTCTTTATCAACAAAAGGCAAAAATTTTGGATGGGTATAGGGGTCATTTAAGAAAACCCCTTTGCCTGTATTGTAAACCCAGCCTGCAATTCCTTCCTTTGTTGAAATGCTTCCAATTTTAAGAATTTTTTCCTTTGCTGGACCTTCAACAGCATAAAAAGAAAGAATGTCTCCACCCGGCACATTCAAGAGAATACTCATCCCTTCAACATTTAAAATATCACAGGACCTTTTCAAAATTTGCGATAAAACCTCTGATTCCTTGAACGAAAAGTTTATCCTTGAACACATCTCAACAAGGGCTTTTAAGTGTTTTTCAAGGTCTTTTTCTGACATTTTTCTCCTCCTTGCCCCATTGGATGTTTGCTATCCAACCGGGCTTGCCCCATTGGATGTTTTCTATCCAACGGGGCTTGGGAATTCTCAATTTGCTTGCAATATAAATTGCTTTCAACTGCGCTCTTGCCTTTTTTAGGTTATCATTTATAATGAGATAGTCAAAATGTTTTATTTCCTTCAATTCTTTTCTTGCATTTCTAAGGCGCATTTCAATTGTTTTTAAATCGTCTTTTTTTCTTAAAATCAGCCTTCTTCTCAACTCCTTAAGGCTCTTTACAGTTATAAAAACAAGAATTGCCTCAGGAAAAATTTTCTTTAAATTTTTTGCACCCTTTACATCAAGGTCAAGCAAAATGTCTCTGCCTTTTTTCAACGCATCTTTTATGTTTTTTATGGGCGTTCCATAATAATGTCCGTGAACAAGAGCCCACTCAACAAATTCACCTTTTTTTATCATTTTTTTAAACTCTTTTTCTGAGACAAAAGTGTAATCAACACCGTTTCTTTCCCCCTTCCTCATAGGCCGTGTGGTTGTGGAAACAGAATATGTAAGTTCTCTGATTTCCTTTCGTAGATATCTTGCAAGGGTTGTTTTTCCACCGCCAGATGGAGATGAAAGGACCAGAATTGTAGGGCTTGTTTTCATTTTTTGCTCAACCTCTCAAGGGCAACTTTTATTATTTCCTCTGCTGTTTTAAGGGATGGGTTTTCTCTTAAGACATCTTCAACCGCCTTTCTTGCTGAAAAATTTGGAAAACCAAGGGCAACAAGAGCATCAACTGCATCTCTCTCAAAAGTTTGTTTTATAGTCACTTCTGGAATGCCTGATATTTTTTTGATTTTATCTTTTAAATCAATGATTATTCTCTCTGCGCCTTTCTTTCCAACACCTCCAACCATACAAAGACGGGCAACATCCTTCCCCTCAATAATCTGAACAATCTCCCCAATGCCAAAGGCATCCAGAACCGACATTGCAACTTTTGGTCCAATTCCTGAAACAGAAACCAGAAGTTCAAAAATTTCTTTTTCAATCACCCTCTTAAATCCGTAAATCTGGGGGAGGTCATCCCTCACATATCTTACTGTGGTAAATAGAGAGCATTCCTCTCCTACATCTAATTCCATCTTTGTCGCCTGTGTTGTGTTTATTTCAAAACCTATGCCACCTACATCCAGAACCACAACATCGTTTTTCATCAATACTTTTCCTTTTAAAAAACCTATCATCCTTTATAATTCCTCAAATCTGACATATAGCAAAACGCACAGGCAATTGCATCAGAGGCATCCAGAGGAATTTTTTTACTTACATTAAAAATCCTCTTTACCTGCTGGTTTACCTGCTCTTTTGTGGCACGCCCATAAGATGTAATTGATTTTTTTACTTCAAGCGGCGAATAAGTTGAAAATTTTATTCCTCTTTTTCTTGCAAGAACTGCAACAATTGACCACGCCCTTCCAATGTTAACAGCTGCTCTTATGTCTTTAAAAAAAAACGGGTCCTCACATACAACAGCATCAGGCAGAAATTTTTCAAGAATTTCTTGAAATTTCTCAAAAAGAAAAAGAAGCCTGTCTGGAAGTGGGAGCATTGTTTTTGGCTTTATCACCCCAAACTCACACAGCGCAAAAGTATTTCTGTTTCCTTCAATCACACCCCACCCAAGAACATGCGTTCCAGGGTCAACACCAAGAACTTTTATATATTGAGCCATTATCCATTTTCAAATTTTTTCATAATCTCCTCAGGAATGTCAAAATTTGCTGATGTTTCTGTAACATCATCGTGATTTTCCAGATCATCCATAAGTGCAAGCATTTTTCTAGCATCATCGCCTTCCAGTTTTATGTATGTCTGCGGGATATTCGTAATCTCTGCATTCTTTACAGGGACATTTTTGCTTTTCAAAAATTCGTGAACTTCCTCAAAGTTTTGAGCATCTGTTGTTATTTCAAATCCTTCTTCGCTTTCCTTCATGTCCTCAACTTTTGTCTCAAAAATGAGCTCCATGAGTTTTTCCTCTCCAATGCTTTTATCAACAAGGATAAACCCTTTTTTCTTAAACATCCAGCCAACGCATCCGACCTCACCGAGATTACCACCATGTTTTGAAAAAATTCTTCTGATTTCCTGTGTGGTTCTGTTTCTGTTGTCTGTCTGGGCGCGGACAACCACAGCAACTCCACCAGGACCATATCCTTCGTAATGGACGGTTTCATAGGACTCCTGAGTTTTTATACTTCTTTCAATCGCCTTTTTTATGTTTTCCTGTGGCATATTGTATTGTTTTGCCTTTTGAATTACAATTCTGAGTTTTGGATTTTTTTCAGGGTCAGGACCGCCTTCTTTTGTAGCAACAGTTATTTCCCTTACAAGCTTTGAAAAAATCTTTCCTTTCTTTGCATCCTGTGCTGCTTTTTTGTGTTTAATCCCTGCCCATCTGGAATGTCCACTCATGATTCCTCCTTATTTTAAATAGTGGATAGTGGATAGAGGATAGTGGATAGAAATATGCTCCTCCGACTTCGTCGGGTCGCGATCTTTCCTAATCTCCTAATCTCCCAATCTCCTAATTTCGCTTCATTTTTCATTCTATCCTCTTTCCACTTTCCTCTGTCCACTTTTTAGCAGACCAAGGGTCTGCAGATACATCCCCCACCAGTGCCTTAGTGGGGGATACATTTCTTTTAGTTGATAAGTCCCCCCTCTCAATCTCCCCCCTAAAAGGGGGGAGAATCAGTAGGGGGTTGTCCCCTTTTTCACTTTTCAACTTTTCTACTTTTCTACTAATTATAAATTTTTCATTTTCCATTTTTAATTTTTTATTTTTCATTCGGCACTTAATCCTTACTACTTAATCCTTACCACTAATTTTCCATTTTTACTCTGTCATTTTTAACCCCGCCCAGCTCCGCTAAGCGGGGCTGGGTTTTTAACTTTTCACTTTTAACTTTTAATTTGTCATTTTCCTTGTCACTTTATTTTCTTGTCTCCATATCACTTTATCACCTTTCCACCTTTCCTTCTGCCAGTTGTTTTTGATACTGGTCCACAAGAGCCTGCATAATGTTGTGAGGTGCAGGTTCATAGTGGGAAAATTTTCTTTTAAATTCTCCCTGTCCTTTTGTCATTGAACGAAGGTCATTAACATATTCCAGAATCTCGGCAAGCGGGACAAGTGCTTTTATTTTCTGGAGGTCTCCCTCTTTTTCAAAAGAAACAATTCTTCCTCTTCTTGCTGTTATGTCGCCTGTTATTGTGCCTGTAAACTCGTCAGGGACAAAAATTTCAAGTTCATAAATCGGTTCAAGAACTATTGGAGATGCTTTTTCTGCAGCATTCCTCAAACACATTGACGCTGCAATTTCAAAGGCAAGGTTTGATGAATCAACTTCATGATATGTGCCGTCGTACAGAGTGGCTTTTATATCAACAACAGGATATCCTGCAATGACACCCTTTTCCATTGCATTTTTCAATCCCTTTTCAACAGCAGGAATGTAATTTGAAGGGATTGCACCTCCGACAATCTGATCAACAAATTCAAAACCTGCTCCTCTTTCAAGGGGTTCAAACTTGATGAAGCAGTGTCCATACTGTCCGTGCCCCCCTGTCTGTCTCTTGTATTTTCCCTCGGCATCAGCAGGGACTGTAAAAGTTTCTTTATAAGGAATTTTTGGTGGAGAAAGAACAATTTCTGTGTTAAAATTGTCTATAATTCTTCTGGCAAGAATATCCAGCTGGACTTTTCCCATCCCTGAAAGAAGCATCTGTTTTGTTTCTGGATTAAATCCAAATGTAATGATGGGGTTTTCTTTTCTCAAAGAAGCAAGAGAAGTTGCAACTTTTTCTTCTTCTCCTCTTGTTTTTGGTCTTACTGCAACCGAATAAACAGGCTCGGGAAATTCCACAAATGGCAGAGGTTTTGTATTTTTTGACGTTGAAAGAGTGTCTCCTGCCCAGACCTCCTTTAATTTTACAAAGCCCACAATATCACCTGCCTGTGCCTGAGATTCCTGTTTCTTATCTGCTCCTATAATTTTCAATATCTGGGATGCTCTCATTGAAACGCTTCTTGACACATTGTAAATATCACTTCCTGATGTGATTTTTCCCTGAATGATTTTTGTATAAGCAACTTCACCTATGTGTCCCTGAGAAGAAATTTTGAAAACCTGCCCTATAAATTCTCCATCTTTTTGATATTGTTTTTCAGGAACAAAGTCCTCAATAAAAGAGATGAGAAAATCTACCCCAACTCCTGAAATTGCATCTCCACTTAAAACAGGGACAATCTTTGCATCCTCTATACCTTTAAGCAGAGGTTGTTTTATTTCTTCTTTTGAAAGAGTTCCCTCATTGAGATATTTTTCAAGCAGGGTATCGTCGGATGATGCAACTGCTTCAATCAATGCTTCCCTGTATTCTTCCATTCCTTCAGATTCAAGAACATCTTTCCCTGAATCTTTTTCAGCAATATAAAAAGGTGCAGCGTTTATGGTTATTTTCTTTATTTCTTCAAGGCATTGGGTTATATTTGCTGCATCTTTTGAAGCACCATTTATAAAAAAGGCAACAGGTTTGCTGTATTTTTGTGCAATATCAAAAATTCTCTTTGAAGTATAGGTTATCTGGGATGAGGCATCCACAACAATAAAAACAAAATCAGAAGCAAATACCCCTGCAAGAACCTCACCAATAAAATCTGCATAACCAGGGGTGTCTATGATGTTTACCCTCAAATCGCCTTTATCAAAATAACCGAGTCCTATGTCTATTGTGAGTTTTCTCTCTCTTTCGTCTTTCTGAGAATCTAAAATGCTCTGTCCTTTGTCAACAAGATTCAGACGCGTTGAAACCCCTGTTTTATAGAAAATTGCTTCGCAAAGCTGGGTTTTCCCTGCCTGTGGCTCTCCTGCAAATACAATGTTTTTGACCTTTGATGCCATTTTTTCCCTCCTCATTATGTAAGATAGTCAGGGGGCATATCCCCCTGAAACCCCCATTTCCTTTTATAATTTTTACTGTCTTCATAAATCCTCGTCCATTCCCTGACTATCTTGAAAAACTTATTCCTTATTTTATAAAAAATCTACCTTATCCATCGGAAATTTTCAATTTCCGATGCGATAAAATTATCACTTATTATTACAAATTATTCTTGCAGATGTCTATATTTACCCCGTTTATTAAAACAGATGAAAAGAGATGGAGAAAACAATCTGCTTTATAATTTATTTGATGAGTTTTAAAAACTCCTCGTAGGGAATTGTTTTTATGTTCAGTTTTTTTGCCTTTTGAAGTTTTGACCCGGGATTTTCTCCAACAACAACAAAATCTGTATTTGAACTGACTGAAGATGAAGCCCTGCCCCCATTTTCAACAACCAGTTTTTCTGCTTCGCTTCTTGGAATCGGAATTGTGCCTGTGAAAACAAAAACCTTTCCTTTGAGTTTGTCAGATTTAACCCTTTCCTCCTCTTCAACAGGTCTTACCCCCAACTGCATAAGTTCCCTCAGATTCTTTTTTGTCACAGGCAGTGAAAAATATCTGATTATTGCCTCTGCCATTTTAGGTCCTATTCCTGGTATTTCTTCAAGTTCTTGTTTTTTTGCTTTCATAATTTTTTCAAGGGTTTTGAATTTCTGTGCAAGGATTTCACAGGCTTTTTCTCCTGCAAGAGGAATTCCTATTGCAAAAAGAAATCTTGAAAGGGGTCTTCTTTTGCTTGCCTCTATACCCTTCAAAAGATTTTGTGCTTTTTTCTCTTTAAAAAGAGGAAGTTTAAACAAATCTATTATTTTCAATCTGTAAATGTCAGCAAAGTTTTTAACAAATCCTCTTTCAATCAGTTCGTGGACAACTTTTTCTCCAAGACCTTCTATGTCCATTGCTTTTCTGCTTGCAAAATGAATTAAACCTCTTTCTATCTGAGCAGGACAGAAAGAATTTTTACAAACAATTGCAACATTTTCCTCATCTTTAAACACAGGGCTTCCACAGACAGGACACTTTTGAGGAATAGAAATATCTTTTTCTTTGCCGGTTCTTTTTGAAGTTATAACTCCTGTTATCTTGGGAATAACATCTCCGCTTCTTTCAACCCAGACCCAGTCGCCTTCTTTTACACCAAGCCTTTTCACCTCATCAAAATTGTGAAGGGTTGCTCTTTTTATAACAACACCTCCTATTTTTGTAGGAGATAGATTTGCAACAGGTGTAAGCACACCTGTCCTTCCAACCTGAACATCAACAGAAAGAATCTGTGCACTTCCCTGCTTTGCTGCAAATTTAAAAGCAACCGCCCAGCGCGGGGCTTTCAGGGTTGTGCCAAGTTTTTCATAAAGCCCAAGTTCATTTACCTTTATTACCATGCCATCCACTTCATATTGGAGAGTGTCTCTTATTTTTTCAAATTCTTTTGCATACTTTATAACCCCATCAATTGTGTCAAATTTTCTGATGTGTTCGTTTACTCTTAACCCCATCCTTTTAAAGTATTCAAGCATTTCCCAGTGCGTTTTTATTTCTGGCTGGGGATTTATTTCCCCTGCCTGATAAACAAAACAGTTTAATTTTCTTTTTGCGGTCTGTCTTGGGTCAAGAAGTTTTAAAGTTCCTGCTGTTGCATTTCTTGGATTGGCAAAAGTAGAAAGTTTTTCTTTGCTTCTCTTGAGGTTTAATTCCTCAAATGCTTTTTTCTCCATATAAACTTCACCACGAACTTCCAGAACATCAGGATATCCATCTTTTAATTTAAGAGGAATTGAACGTATTGTTTTTATGTTGTGCGTGATATCATCCCCTGTAATGCCATCCCCTCTTGTTGCACCAAGTTTAAGTTTTCCCTTCTCGTATCTCAGTGAAATTCCAACACCGTCAATTTTTGGTTCAACAACAAAGGTCATCTTCTGCTTTCCAATAATTTTTTCATTTCGTTCAACCCAGTCGTGGATTTCTTCCTCATTATAGGTGTTATCTAATGAAAGCATTGGAACTTTGTGCTTAACCGACTTAAACTCTTTTAAGGGCGCACCTCCAATTCTCTGTGTGGGAGAATCTTCTCTTTTTAAGTGAGGGAACTGTTCCTCAAGTTCTCTGAGTTCCCTGTAAAGAGCATCGTATTCCTCATCTGAAATTTCAGGTTCGTTTTTTACATAATATAGATAATCGTGTCTGGAGATTTCCTCAACAAGAAAATCTATTCTTTTTTTTGCCTCTGCCTCACTTATTTTCTTTTTCATTTTTCCTCCACTTATGGCAGGTCTCAAAATGAGGCACATAAGCAAGGAAAACATTTCCATCATCGTCAACGCAGTGCATTTTTTTTGGATTTAAGGGCCATCGCTGACCTGTTTTTAAATCTTTCCAGATTACACTTTTACCACAGTATTTGCATCTTCCAGGCTGAGTTGGTGAAAAATCCTTTTCAAAAGAATCGGAAATTTTTGAAGCACTGAAACCACCACCAAAAATTTTTTTAAAAAAATTAGCCATTTCTTACCTCCATCATCTTTTCATTTCTTTTGTCGCATGGTAATGCGACCGCTACATTTCTTCTTAAATAAATTCCAAGCACCAAATCCCAAGCACCAAACAAATTCAAAATCCTAAATTCTAAATCCTAAACAAATTCAAATTACCAAATTTCAAATGTCCCAAACCGTATTTATCAGGATTAAGGATTAAGTCGTTCACTTCGCTCACTTTAAGAATTAAGTATTTCATTTTTCCCATCACTTATTCCTTACTACTTAATCCTTATCACTAACTACCCTTTTCTACTTATCATCTTGTCTCCATATCTCCATATCACTTTATCACCTTATCACTTTACTTTCTTGTCTCCATATCACTTTTTCGCAGACCAAGGGTCTCGAGCTACAATTTTTCTTTTGCAACTTTATCCAGAATTCCATTTACAAAAG
>JAGHAG010000156.1 GCA_021161625.1 Elusimicrobiota bacterium | reverse complement strand
TAATTATTACAGAAGAAGGGTATTTCAGTTTTAAAGAAAAAAATCTCATATAGAATAAAAATGATAAGAAAATAAAGTGATATGGAGACAAGGAAAAACGGAAGTCAGAAGTCGGAGGTCGGGGGAGCATATTTCTATCCACTATCCTCTATCCTCTATCCACTATCCACTGTCCTCTATCCTCTTTTCGCTGTCCACTATTCGCTATTCTCTCATTACACATTTATTGGTGTTCATTATAAACAAATACAAATTTTGACATTTTTGGAAAATTTTTCTAAAAGAAAACATGCCTTATAAAGTTAGCGGTAACAGATTTATTATTGAAAATTACAACTGGGAAACTTCTTTTTCAAACTTCTTTCACGGAATTGCTGGGAAAAAGGGAATTCCCATCTGGGCTTTTTATATAAGCAGAGCCCAGTGTGTTTGCTCCCTTGGTGTAGGAGACAAAAACAACCAGATTATGGAATTTAAGTCCTTTAACCGTGCCCTTGAACTTGTTGCAGACGAAGGGTTCAGGACTTTTGTGAAAATTAATGGGAAATTTTACGAGCCATTTAGGAAAGTAAAATCAAAAAGAATAAAGCAAACCATGACAGTTTCAGCAGAGCAACTCCTCATAGAAGAAGAAAATGAGAACTTCAAAGCCGAGGTCATTTACTATCCTGTGCCTGAAGAACCCTTTGCTGGATTTGTAAGAATTCTCAACATAACTCCGAAAAGAAACTCAAAAATTGAAATTCTGGATGGGGTTCCGAGAATTCTTCCCTACGGGATGGATATGAAAATACTTACAACAATTGCACGGCACATTGAGGGAATGATGGAAGTAAACCTCGATAAAGGTTTTCCATTTTTCAGATTGAAGCAAACCCCTGCTGATGTTGAAACAGTCGGTAAAATCTTTGGTGGAAATTTTTACATTTCTCTTTTAAATGACAATAACCCATTTCACGGAAATTACTTTGTTGACCCCTTTGTTGTGTTTGAGGAAAGTGAAATATATACAACCCCATGGGGATTTGTGGAAATGCCACTATCCCGAATGAAAAAATCAAAGCAAATTTTAAGAAATAGAACACCCTGTGCCTTCTGCGGAAAAACATTCAACGCAAAAAAAGGAAAGACAATCACAATTAAAACGCTTATAGGAAACATCTCCTCTGAAAAACAGAGCAGACAGGTTTTAAGCGCTATTAAAAGGAAGAATTTCTTTGAGGAAAAAAGAAGGAGAAATTCTGAAATTATAAATGAAATAAAGAACATTTCCTTTACAAAAAGTGCTGATGAAAAATTTGATGAATATGTAAAGCATAACTTTCTGGACAATGTTATAAGAGGGGGATTGCCCGTTGTTTTTGAAACGGCGCAGGGTAAAACTGCCTTTTATCTTTATTCAAGGCAGAATGGAGACCTTGAAAGGGATTACCACTTTTTTGTTCTTGAACCCTGCTATTATTCGCAGGGAACAGGGCATTACAGAAGCGTAAATCAGAACAGAAGAATGGATGTTTTTTTCTTTCCTGAAACTTTAGACCTTAATATAAAACTTTTTGTGAACTTAATTCAAACGGATGGATACAATCCTCTTGAGGTAAACAAGGTGAGTTTTTCTGTAAAAAACAAAAACCGAGTAAAAAAAATTCTCTCAGGATTTTCCATTGATAAAAAGATAAAGAAAAAAATTCTTGAGGATGCCTTTACCCCGGGTGAGGTTTTGATGGCTCTTGAAAATGCAAAGGTGAAAAATTCAGAAAAAATTTTAAGGAAGATTATAAAAAATTCAACAGCAAATGATTGCGGGGGCATTCACGAGGGCTTCTGGGTTGACCACTGGCTCTACAACATTGACCTGATTGAAACATTTATGGGTGTGTGGCCTGATAAACTGGATGAACTCCTTTTGAAAGACGATTATTATTTTTACGACAACCCTGATGTTGTAAAGAGAAGAGCCGAAAAGTATGTTTTAAGAGGAGGAAGGGTTTATCAGGAAAGGGCGGTTTGGAGAATCTCTGAAAAACTCAAAAATATTGCCTCAAGAAAAAAGAACCCTACAATGATGAGGACAAAATACGGGAAGGGTGAGATTTACAGAACAAATCTTTTTGTTAAACTTCTTGTTATGATTTTGAACCGTCTTGGGACAATTGACGCTGAAGGGACAGGTATTGAAATGGAAGCGGACAAGCCCGGCTGGAACGACTCAATGAACGGGCTTCCGGGAATTTGCGGTTCGTCTCTATGTCAGATGCTTGAACTTGAAAGAATTTTAATTCTTCTGGATGAGATGCTTCCAAGGGTTAAGGCAAGGAAAATTAAAGTTTTTGTGGAACTTGGGGAATTTTTGAAAAAGATTGAAAAAGTTGTCAGAAAAAGAATTGATGGGAAAATGAGTTCTTTTGAATACTGGGATGCCTCACACACAATAAAAGAGAGATACAGGGAAAAAACAATTTTTGGGATTGACGGAAAAGAGGAAGTTTTTGAAATAAAAGAAATTCATGAAAAAGTAAAATTGTTCCGAAAATTTATTTCCGAAAGCATAAGAAAAAACAGAAAGAAAATTTTCAAAAAAGGAATACCCTTAACCTATTTTGAAAATCAGGCTACAAAATATAAAGTTTTAAAGAAAGAAAAGGACAAAACCTATGTGATGCCTCTTGCCTTTAGACAGAAACCATTGCCCCTGTTTCTGGAAGGACCTGTTCATTACATACGGGTTCATCCTGAAGAGGCAGGGCAAATCTGGAAGGCAGTGAGAAACAGTAATCTTTTTGATAAAAAATTGAAGATGTATAAGGTCTGTGAATCCCTTGAAAAAGCACCCTTTGAAATTGGAAGGGTAAAGGCATGGGGTTCGGGCTGGATAGAAAACGAGTCCATATACACGCATATGGAATTCAAGTATCTTCTTGAAATTTTAAAAAGCGGTTTGTACAGGGAATTTTTCTATGACATAAAAACAATGCTTCCTCCGTATTTCAATCCATCAATTTATGGAAGGAGTATTTTTGAAAATGTCTCTTTTATTGTAAGTTCTGCATTTCCTGATGAAAAAATGCACGGCAGAGGTCTTCAGCCGCGCCTGAGCGGAGTTACTTCTGAAATGATAAATATCTGGTGTGAGATGGTTGCGGGGAAAAACCCGTTTTTTATAGACGCAGATGGCAAACTTGCATTTAAACTTTCACCAAAAATATCAGGGGAGTTTTTCAAAAAAGACACGAAAACTTTTTCGTTTAAACTGTTTAAAACACTTTTTACATACAAAAATCCCGACTTAAGAGACACATGGAAATGCTCAATAAAGCAATATACACTTTATACAGAGGAAGGGAGAATGGTTGTTGAGGCAGACAAATTGAATGAAGATTTTGCCTTAAAAATAAGAGAAGGGAAAATTCCTAAAATAGAAGTTCTTTTGAAATAGCAAATTACAGAGGCAAGAATTTACAAAGTTCTAAAAATCAGCAATAATATATAAAATTTGCAATGCAGGAGGTATTATGGTTTCTAATTACACAATTGTAATTATAAAAAGTGAAAAATGGTATGCTGGTTATGTAAAGGAATTACCAGGGGCGCACTCTCAAGGAAGAACCATTAAAGAAGTAAAAGAAAATTTAAAAGAAGCAATTAAAATGATTTTAGAAGCGAATTATAGGCATTTTATCAAAGGGAAAAAGAAGGTTTTAGAAGAAAATCATTAAGAAAAAATGAAATACAGAAAATTTTCAGGGCTTGATAAAGAGGTTTCTGTTCTGGGGCTTGGCACATGGGCTTTTGGCGGTGATGAGTGGTGGGGGCATCAAAAAGAATCAGATTCAATTTGTGTTCTTGAAAGAGCAGTTGAACTTGGAATAAATCTCATAGATACAGCCCCTGCTTATGGATGGGGCAGGTCTGAAAAAGTCGTTGGAAAATTTTTGAAAAAAACAGGCGCAAGAAAAAAAATCATTCTTGCAACAAAACTGGGACTGGATAAAAAAAGCCCTACATATAAAAACCTCAGACCTGAAAGGATGAAGGAGGAAATTGAACAGAGTTTTGAACGGCTTGGTGTTGATTTTATTGACATTTACCAAATTCACTGGCCTGACCCTGATGTGCCAATTTCCGAAAGCGCGCCTGTTATGAAGGAGTTTCTTGACAGAGGCTTAATAGGTGCAATTGGTGTAAGTAACTACGATGTTTCTCAGATGAAGGAGTTTATGAAATACTCGCCTCTTCATTCACTTCAGCCACCGTATAATATGTTTAAAAGAGAAATTGAAAAAGATATTCTGCCATTCTGCATTGAAAACAACATCTCTGTTATTGCTTACAGCCCACTTCACGGTGGAATTTTAACAGGAAAATTTCATCTAAACGGTGCAAAAATTCCTGATGATGAAAGAAGGAAAAATCTCAAGGACCTCGAGGAACCTGCATTTTCAAGAGACAGAAAAATTCTTGAAAGTTTAAGGAAAATTGCAGATGAGTATGGAAAAACTCTCGCACAGTTTGTTTTAAACTGGACATTTAACAGAGATGGGATTACAACAGTTCTCGTCGGGGCGAGAAGTGTGAAACAACTTAAGGAAAATATAAACTGTGTTGATTTCGAAATTTTACAAGAACACTTAAAACAGGTTGAAGAATTTTTATCTCATAGATAACTATTTAAAATAAATTCTTGAAATTCGCTCTGGGAGAAATTTTTTTGTAAGGTCTTTGTTTTTTTCAAAAAATCCAAGTTGCTGAAATCTGAAGAAAAAAACAAGAACACTTCCAAGCACAACACCGATTATAAAACTGATAAAATGAAATCCCAGAATCAGTCCAACTGCAAGATAAATAGCATCCAGAATCAAAACTATGTGCATTGCCTGCATAAGAAGGTCAATTCCGTTCCATGAGTAGAGAAAAATCCCTGTGCCAGAGCAATAAAGAACAGGCACAATCAGTATGGCTCTTAGAATACTGTTTTCAATGTAAAGGAACAGAAAGCAGATTCCAAGAAGATAAACCTCAGGGCTTATAAGAAGCAGTTCCTTAAAAGAGAGGTCGCAGAGTTTTATGAAATAGACAATGCCTGAAAGAAGCAGAACAATATTTAAAACCGCAAGAAATTTCCTCATAAGATAGTCAGGGGGCATAGCCCCCTGAAACCCCCATCTTCTTTATGATTTTTTACTGCCTTCATAAATCCTCGTCTATTCCCTGACAAGATAGTCAGCCCCGATAAGTCGGGGCTGAAACCCCAGGATTTTTATATTTATCTACTATCTGCATATCTC
>JAGHAG010000133.1 GCA_021161625.1 Elusimicrobiota bacterium | reverse complement strand
TCTCAAAAACCGTCTTTATGTCCTCTTTAATCCTCTTAAACATCCTAACTCCTATTTTATTACCAAATTGCTAATATTTTAATTCAAATAAACTCCAATGTCAAATATTTTACACTGTATTAACCTGACAGCAGGTTACTTATTTTGCGTATGATAAATTTTATGACCTCTTCCCTGGGAAGAACCTTGCAAACTTTTCCCCTCTCAAAATAAACCGCTTTTTTGCCTGAAAATGCAATTCCAAAATCTGCATTTTTCGCCTCACCCGGTCCGTTTACCTCACAGCCCATAATTGCAACATTAAGAGTTTTTTTTGCTGGTGTTAAAGCATCTGGAAAGCAGGATGAAATTTTCTCCAGAATCTCTTTTAAGTTCACCCTGCACCTTCCACAGGTTGGACAGGCAATAAAGTTAATTTTTTTCTTATAAGAAGTATTCTCAAACAAAATTGAATAAGCCACCCTGATTTCTGTAACAGGGTCTGAGGCAAGCGAAACCCTTATTGTATCACCTATACCCTGCCTTAAAAGTTCACCTAAGGCACTTGCGCTCTTTACAATTCCATCATTGAGGGTTCCTGTTGCTGTAACACCTATGTGAAGGGGATAGGGTAATTTTGAAAGAAGATGATTCGCCTCAATTGTTGTGAAAACATCTTCTGCTTTTGCAGAAACAACCAGGTCATAAAACCCTGCTTTTTCAAGGATACGCACCTCTTTCAGCACAGCATTAAAAAGTTTTTTAGCACGAATTTTAAATGAATCCGTTTTCTTTATCTCTTTTAATGAACCTATGTTTGCACCAACCCTGATGGGGACTTTTCTCTCTTTAGAGATTCTTGCAATTTCCTTTACCTTCCAGACCGAACCTATATTTGAAGGATTTATTCTGACTTTATCAATGCCCTTTTCAATTGATTTTATAGCAAGTTTCCAGTTAAAATGAATGTCTGCTATGAGTGGTATTTTTATCCTCTTTTTTATTTTTGAAAGAAAATCCACCTCATATTCATCAGGGACTGCAATGCGGACCATTCTGCAACCTGCTTCTTCCATTTTTTTAATCCAGTTTACTGTGCGGGGAGAAGAAGGAAGGGTTTTGACCATGCCCTGAACAGCAGGTGGAAATTTTCCCCCTATTTTGACATTTCCAATTTTTACGGTTTTTTTCAAGTTTTCTTCCCCGAAAAAATTATGCCTTGAAAATTTCAACCGGGGTTTTTGGCAAAACCTTTGAAACCCCTTTTATCCCGCCGCCAAGCTGAACCTTTATAAGATAGTGGTCGGTTTTCTTTTGAATTTCAAGAACCTCAACAGGAACTGCTTCATTTTCCTCTACTCCTATGAATTTTAAAAGATACCGGGCTATTTCCCTTCTGTCAACAATTCTTACAAATATGCTGGAGCCTTTATGAATTTTTTCAATTGTTTTTGGGTTTAAGAAAAAGAAAAATCTTTTCTTTGGCTTTACAATCTCTACATCAAGTTCAATTATATTTTCCGTGTTTGTCAGGCGCGTTGCGGTAATTTTTTCGGACTTGTCTATTCCCCTGAATTCCAGAAGGGATATTCTTTCCCTTGTAAATTCAAACAAAACATCCTCACCAAGAATGTTGTTTAAAAGTTTGTGCAGGATTTCTCTTATTCTGTCTATCTCAAAACCTGCGAGTATTTTTATAAAAGTTGAATTGTGCGGGTTTTGAAGAAAATTTCTCATTCTGTGTGTTGCAAGCACGGTTCTGTCGTGTATAATTTCCTCTTTTAAGCGCAGGGAATAAACCTTATTTTCAAAATCAGCCCACGGAATGTTTAAATCCTCTGCAAAAACATAAGGGTTTTCACTTATGGAAATTGCTGCGCGCAAAATTCTCAGCTGTCCTGCATTGAAAACAAAAAACAAAAGCCCTGATGAATAGGTGGATTTTGTGGCAAACTTAACTTTGTAAAGGACAAGGTTTTTGTGGCGGGAAGCAAGAAATTTAAATGACCTGTTTAAATCCCCTTCAAAAACCTTTAAAACTTTGCGGGCAATCTTCGGGGAACAGCCCGCACCTTCTATGAGAATTTCTACATCTTCCTTCATCTCAAAAGTTCCTCTCTTAAAAGATTTAGCGCTCTTAAAGATGCTCTTTTCTTTATTATATTGCGTGTCCCCTCAAATGTAAACTCTTTTGCAAAACTTCTTCCGCCCCTTTCGCAAAAGCCAATAAAAACAGTTCCGACTTTTTTCCCTTCAAGTTTATCGGGCCCTGCAACCCCTGTTGTTGAAATTGCATAATCAGAACCACTTAAATTTAAAACACCCTGAGCCATCTTTACTGCGGTTTCAGGAGAAACAACACCTGCTTTTTTTATTTCTTCTATTTTTAGACCAAGGACTTTGCATTTTTCTTCAGCAGTATAAGCGACAGCACCAAGAGTAAAAAAGGAAGAAGCCCCCTGAACATTTGTAATAAGATTGGAAATTTCACCACCTGTGCAGGACTCTGCAACAGAAAGTGTTTTCCTTTTTTTTAGCAAAAGTTTTCCACAGACAAGTTCCAGAGTTTCAGCATCTTCACCAAAAATATGGTCTCCCAGAACTTTGTAAAATTCATCTTTCAAAAGCATAATTCTTTCATCAAGTTCAAGTTCGTTTGCCCCTTTGATTCTTATGTCCAGATCAATTATTTCAATATGCGGGAGAATTGAAATTTCAATTTCCTCGCCTGAAAATTTTTCTATGCTTAAAACTGGGGAAATTTTTTCCTGAACTTCAATCTCTTTAAGCCCGATAATTCTTAAACTTTTTCTTCTTGTAAAAATCTTGGAAAATTTTTTTTCTATATATTTCCTTATATCCTTTTCAAAAAAAGTTTTAAGTTCCAAAGGCGGGGCAGGCAAAATGATTATGTCCTTTTTCCTAAAATTCACAATCTGTGCAGGTGCAGTGCCTACTCTATTCTGGAAAATTTTTGCTCCTTCTATGACATAAGCCTGTCTTTCGGCAATTTTTGGGAAATCAATGTTCTGCCTCAAATAATAATCGGCAATGTTTTCAAGGGTTTTTCTGTCAAGAACCCTTTTCCTGTTTGTAAATTTTGCGATTGCATCAACTGTCTTATCGTCAAAAGTCGGTCCGCAACCCCCAACAGTTATAACAAAATCGGAATTTTCAAATGCAAATTCAAGAATTTTTATTATCTCCTCTTCGTTATCAGAAACTGTGTAAAAAACACAATCTTCTCCAAGAAGGTCCATCTGCATTCCGAGATAAACGCTGTCAGTGTTGCTTTTCCCCTTCAAG
>JAGHAG010000176.1 GCA_021161625.1 Elusimicrobiota bacterium | reverse complement strand
TTTCTATCCCTACGGTTTTAAGAATAATTTTTTTGTACTCGTTGTAAAGAGGAAATTTTTTGTTTAATGAATAATATTTTTGCGCACCTATTTTCTCAGATACAAGCAATCCTTCATCTTCAAACTCTTTAAGTTTTTTAATAAGATTTCTTTTATCCAAATTGAACTTGTTGACCATTTCGTTAATGTACAATTTCGAGTCAGGGTGAAGAAAAAAATATGGAAGCAATACTCTTGCAATTTTCGAATTTAATATAATCATATTATCGCCTCTTCAGAAAACAGCCGGGGTGTAAATTTCTACACCTATAAGTGTAATTCTTTACACCTTTATTGTCAAGCACTTCCGACCCCTGAGTATTTTCCATAAGAAAATTGCCAAAACAAAAATAATTGTCAAATCAAAATTTCTTGCCCAGAAAGAGGGTTTTTGAGGTAATAGAAGTTTTCCTGAAAGCAGAGTTTCCTTAAAAGGCTGGGTTATTTTTACAATTCTTCCAAACCTATCAATCAGAGCAGAAGGCCCACAGTTGTTTGCAAAAATTACAGGCACCCCTGTTGCTGTTGCACAGAATCTTGCGTGTAAAAGATGCTGATAAGGGGCTTGTGTTTTTCCATACCAGGCATCATTTGTTATGTTTGCTATAAGATTTATGCTTTTAGCATGCCACAAATCAGGATATATCACCTCGTTGCAAATCAGATTTAAAATTTTCGCATTATGAAATTCAAAAATTGTTTTTTTATTGCCCGGCGATGTGTCCCCTATCTCGTTTAAGACATTCACAAAACTAAAAACACTTCTCAAAGGCACATATTCTCCAAAGGGAACAAGATGCATTTTTCTATAAATCCCCTCAATCCCTTTTGAAGAAACAAAAACTGAGGTGTTAAAAAGTTTTGCCTTCTCATAATACAATGCGCCGACAATTGCTTTTTTATCTCTCTTTTGGAAAAGTTCAAGCAAATTTTTCTCTTCAAAATCATAATTCAAAACACCGGGAAGAACTGCCTCTGGAAAAACAATCAAACTTTCTTCATCGGAATTACGAACTGCTTTTTTTATCTTGAGAAATATCTTCTGTGCTGAAAAAGGGTTCCATTTTTCACTCTGGGGAACATTTACCTGTGCAATTGTAAATTTCATGGGGTTAAGTTTTTCAGCAAAGTTCAATCTAAAAACTCCAAAAGCAGCAGTTGCAACCAAAAGAAAAAGAGATGCTTTCATGATTTTGAAATTTCTTTTTTTGATAGAGAGATAAAGAGAGTGATTTACAAAAATTATAAGAAAATTCAAAAAATGGGGTCCCAAAATTTTTGTTATCTGGGTAAAAAAAGGGAAATTTACCTGAGAAATGTAAAAGTCGCACCAGGGAAAACCTGAAAAAAGTTTTCCTTTTAAATAAAAAATCAAAACACCAGAAGCTGCCACCCAGAGAGAATCCTGTCTATAAAAAAAAGAGAAAATTCCTGTGTAAATTGAAAGAATTAAAGCAAGCAAAATCAACGCTCCTGCTGAAATCCAGAAAGGTTCGCCTGCATCTCTTACAGTCGGATAAATCCAGTATAAATTCAGAAGATAAGCAGAAAAACCAAAAAAAATTCCTGAGAAAAATCTTTTCTTTCTATTTTTGCCATTGATTGAAAAAAAGAACGGAATTAAGATGAACCATGCAAGAAATCCTGCGCTTACAGGTGGGAATAGAGAAAAATAAAGAAATGCGCTTGTCAAAGGTAAAATTATCTGAGACATTCAGAAAGGTCTTCCGCAGCACTTTTTGTATTTTTTTCCGCTTCCACAGGGGCAGGGGTCGTTTGGTCCTATCTTTTTCTTTACTTTTTTCCCTTCAACAACTTTAACTGTCGGCTTTGGTTTTTTGGGAGAACTTCCAACTTTTATGTGGAAAATAAATTCCATCAATTCGGTCTTTGCTCCATCAAGCATTGCTTCAAACATGGAAAGGGACTCTTTCTTGTATTCAATAACAGGGTCCTTCTGTGCATAACCTCTTAAACCTATTCCCTCTTTTAAACGGTCTATCTCGTAGAGGTGTTCCTTCCATCTGTTGTCAATAACTCTTAAAGCAATAAATCTTACAAGGTTCTTAAATTCCTCTTCCCCAACTTCTCTTATCCTTTTGTCCCATGCATTTTTTATATGCTCGGCTGTAAGTTGTCCGATTTTCTCCTTTGAAAGAGACATAAATTCCTCAAGACCTGTATTAAATTTTTCCTCTGTTGCTCTTTCAAGCCACTGGATATATCCTGTGACATTCCACCTTGCAGGATTTGAACCTTCAAGATACTGAAAAATTCTCATATCAATTATGTCCTCAAACCATGAAAAAATCTCATCTGTTATGTCTTTTCCTTCAAGAATTTTGTTTCTCAGAGAATATATCACCTCTCTCTGCTTTGAAAGCACATTGTCAAAATCAAGTAATTGTTTTCTCATGTCAAAATGCATTGCCTCAATTTTTTTCTGGGCATTTGTAACTGCTTTTGTTATGAAGGGATGTTCCATCACATCACCTTCTTTCATACCAAATTTTTCCATTATCACTTTAACCCTGTCTCCACCAAAAAGACGCATAAGTTCATCTTCAAGGGAAATGAAAAACTGTGATGACCCCGGGTCTCCCTGTCTTCCTGCTCTTCCTATTAACTGATTGTCAATCCTTCTGGATTCGTGTCTTTCAGAACCCATTACATGAAGACCGCCAAGTTCAACAACTTTTTCATGTTCTTTATCCGTAATTTGTTTTGCCTCTGCATAAAGTTTTTTATAAATTTGCCTTGCTCTTTTGACCTCTTCATCATCACTGGGTTCAAAAGAAGATGCCATTGCAATAACTTCAGGTGAAAAATTCATTGAAGACATTTTTTTCTTTGCAAGATATTCAGGGTTCCCACCTAAAAGGATATCTGTTCCTCTTCCTGCCATGTTTGTTGCAACGGTTACCGCACGGACCCTTCCTGCCTGAGCAATAATTTCTGCTTCTCTCTCGTGATATTTTGCATTCAGAAGCTGATGGGGGATTCCTGCTTTTTTCAAAAGCGCACCAATTGCCTCATTTTTTTCAATTGAACGGGTTCCTATTAAAACAGGTCTTCCTTTCTGGTAGAGTTCTTTCACACTTTCAACAATTGCCTTAAACTTTTCTCTTTCTGTTTTGTAAATTCTGTCAGGATATTGAGTTCTTCTCAGAGGTTTATTTGTCGGAATACAGACAACATCCAGTTTATAAATTTTTTTAAATTCCTGTGCCTCTGTTGCTGCTGTTCCTGTCATTCCTGCCTTCTCTTCATAGAGGTTGAAAAAATTCTGAAATGTTATTGTTGCAAGTGTCTGGTTTTCCTCTCTTATGGGAAGATGTTCCTTTGCCTCAATTGCCTGATGAAGACCGTCAGACCATCTTCTTCCGGGCATAAGGCGCCCTGTAAATTCATCAACAATTATAACTTCCCCTTCTTTTACAACATAATGGGTGTCTCTTTTGAAAAGATACCGCGCCCTTATTGCCTGTGTTATGTGATGTGGCCAGGCAGCCTGAACATCTTCATACATATCCCTGACACCGAGAAGAGCCTCGCACTTTTTTATCCCTGTATCTGTGAGTTCCACAGTGTGGTGCTTTTCATCAACAATTGCATCGTATCCTGCCTTTAAATCAATCTGCTTGTATTTTGCTTCAATAAGGTCGTCTTCTGTTATGAGCCTTACTCTAAGTCGGGATGCAACCCTGTCTGCAATGTAATATCTATTTGTTGCTTTTTCTCCAGGACCTGAGATTATCAGAGGTGTTCTTGCCTCATCAATGAGAATAGAGTCAACCTCGTCAATTATTGCATATTGAAGTTTGCCAAGAACCTGCTCTTCTTTTGAAAGAGCCATGTTGTCTCTTAAATAATCAAAACCTATTTCATTATTTGTAACATAGGTAACATCGCATGCATAGGCCTTTTTTCTATCATCTGTTGTGCTTGTTTGCTGAATAAATCCAACAGAAAGGCCTAAAAATCTGTAAATCGGACCCATCCAGAATGCATCTCTTCTTGCAAGATAATCATTCACAGTGACTATGTGTGTGTGTATTCCCTGAACTGCTTTTGCAAAAGCAGGAAGAGTAGCAACAAGAGTTTTTCCCTCGCCTGTTGCCATTTCTGCAATTTTTCCCTCAAAAAGAACCTTTCCACCCATAATCTGGACATCAAAGTGCCTCATGTTAAGGGTTCTTCTGGCTGCTTCTCTTGTTAAGGCAAAGCAGTAGGGGAGAAGTTTTTCTATGCTCTCTCCATCTTTTATCAATTGTCTTAATCTCTGCGTTTCCTCAGGGAATTTTTCGTCGGGAAGTGATTTTACTTTTTCTTCAAGTTTGCCAACCGCCTCAACAAAAGGACGGTATCTTCTTATGTCCCACATTCTTTTAGAAAAAATTTTATCTAAAAAAGACATACTTTATTATACAAAAATAATTGAAAAAGAGGATAGAGGATAGTGGATAGTGGATAGAAACTTGCTCACTGT
>JAGHAG010000063.1 GCA_021161625.1 Elusimicrobiota bacterium | reverse complement strand
CCTAAAAGGCCGCCCAGCCCTCTAAGCAACACGATTTTAATTTGCATTTACCCTTCTCCAAGCATTCTCACATCTCTTTAACTTTATCTCTCATGCATAGAGGGCTGGGCGGCCTTTTAGGCATCCAGCCCTTTTGTAAAGGGCTGGATGGGTTAAAAAGCTGACAGGTTGATAAGGCAAAAACCCCCCTCTGTTTCTCCCCCCTCTTAGGGGGGAGATTAAGTAGGGGGTTCTTCCCTCTTTCACCTTTCTACTTTTCAACTTTTCTACTATTTTATCATTCACTTCTTAAAACTCTGAAAATTTCCTTAACCGAGGTTACTCCTTTTAGCACTTTTTCAACGCCGTCTTTAAAAAGAGGAATCATTTTGTTGTTTTGCACAACATATTCATTTATTTCATCAGCAGTTATTCCCTTTTTTACAATTAGTCTTCTTACCTCTTCATCAGGGGAGAGAATTTCATGGACTCCACATCTTCCCTTATAACCCGTACCATCACATTTTTTGCATCCATTTTCTTTGTACAGGGTTGTTCCTGGTGGAATACCGAGGGCTTGGGCTTCTGCCTCATCCACCTGATACGGGACTTTACACTCACACAGGCGTCTTACAAGTCTTTGAGCGCAGACAAGTAGAAGAGAAGATGAAATCAAAAAAGGCTCAATACCCATGTCAATAAATCTTGTAATTGTTGTAGCAGCATCATTTGTGTGAAGGGTTGAAAGCACAAGGTGTCCTGTAAGTGCTGCCTCAACAGCAACTTCTGCTGTTTCAAGGTCCCTTATTTCCCCGACCATTATTACATCCGGATCCTGCCTTAAAAAGCATCTCAAAGCACTTGCAAATGTTACACCTATTTCGCGTCTCACCGGCATCTGATTTATTCCGGGCAGGTTATACTCAACAGGGTCTTCTGCGGTTTGAATGTTTATTTCAGGGGAGTTTATTTCATTTAAAGCAGAGTAAAGGGTTGTTGTTTTTCCAGAACCTGTTGGCCCGACATTTAAAATCATACCAAAGGGTTTTTTTATTGCTGCTTTGTAAAGGGCAAGATTTGTTTCTGAAAAACCCAGGGCATCAAGCCCTAAAAGGGTGGCGGTTTTGTCAAGAATTCTCATAACAACTTTTTCTCCCCATACCAGTGGTGCAATGCTTACACGAAGTTCTATGTCAGGATTTTCCTTACCGAACTGCTTGAATTTTATTCTTCCGTCCTGAGGTTTTCTTCTTTCTGCAATGTTAAGCCCTGACATAATTTTGTATCTTGTTACAAGAGCATTGTGTGCGCTTTTTGGAATTTTGTGGACCTGCCTTAAAACTCCATCAATTCTGTATCTTACAATTGTTGCATGTTCAAATGCCTCAATGTGTATGTCGCTTGCTTTTTTATTGTATGCTTCACGAATAAGTTGATTTGCAAGTTTTATTATAGGCGCAGAGTTTTCATCTTCATATTCTTCACTCACCTCCATTTCTTCTTCCTCTTTTACTGAGCCGAGTTGCGCGGTCATTTTTGCAGTTTCTGTATCTTCTTCTGAATATGGTTCTCCAATTGATTCAAAGTACTTGCGAAGAGCATAGTCAATTTCACTTTTTGCAGCAACAATGGTTTCTTTTATTTTCCAGCCAGTTGTTAATTCAAAGTTTTCAATCGCTGCAAAGTCAAGAGGATTTGAACAGACAACTCTTAAATATTTTCCGGGAAGTATTTTTATTGGAAAAATTTTGAATTTTTTCAAAACTTCAGGGGTTATTCTTACTTCGTCCAGAATTTTGCTTTCCAGTTCAAAATCCTCACCGAGTTCAATGTATTGCTGTTTTGTAAGACGTGCAATGTAATAAGCAAGTTCCTTATCCGTCAGAGTTGCAGCAGGATTTACTGCTTTTTGAATTATTTTTGCCGAATACTGAGCAACTTCCTCAAGAATATAGGCATCTGCCTCTGAAAATTTATACGGGGGAATGGATTTGTTTATAACCTGAATTGCTCCGATAACTTTGTCTCCAACAGAAATGGGGGTTGTTATCATTGACTTTGTCTGAAAATTTGTATCTTCATCAACTTTTGCATAAAAATCCTTTGACTTTGTTACATCTTCAACAATGTGTGTTTTGTTTTCAGCGATAACCTTTCCAACAATTCCTGTGTTTAGAGGGAGTGATAAACGAGTGAGCTTTTTTCTTTTTTCTTCAAATGCCCGTTTTAAATCTTCGTTATTTTTGTAGAGGTTCGGTGAAAAATAGACATACCTGAATTTTATTTTATCATCCTCAACAAGATAAAGGGTAATTGATTCTGCAAACAAACTGTGGACAATTTTTTCAATTGTTATTTTTAAAATGGATTCAAGGTCTTTGTGGGTTATTGTTTTTTTAAAGATAATTTCCCTTAAAAGAGGGGCAATTAACTTGTTCAGTTTATCCTCAAAAGTTTGCATTATTCTTCACTATCTGGAATAATAAATTCGTCAAAACTTCCAGGATTGTATGACCTTTTATAACTTGATTTTGGGCTTCTTAAAATTCTTATTGGCATAGCACCTGCTTCAATTGCATACCTCATATCAGAGTCAGAATCACCATAAAAAGCATCTATGCCAAGTTGTTTTATCAACTGGGTTTTGCCATGAGGGGCAAAGAATATGTTTTGTTTGGGTATTCCCAATTCCCTGCTTAAAAATTCTTTTAATTTTTCTCCTTCCACATCTCGCCTTGCTGTTATAAAGTAAACTTTGTGACCTCTTTTCAGGTGCTCTTCAATTATCTTACGGGTTTTTTGCTTTATTTTTGAAACCCCTTTGTCGCTTGAGTTTACAATTGCCCAGAATTCATCAGAACCATAAGGGTTTCCTGATGCAAATCCCCTTTCAAAAGCAGGGGATGAAAAAAGAACCGTATCGTCAATATCAAAGCCAACTTCTTTTACTTTTGGGTCTGTAAGAGCAGGGGATAGAACTTCCTGAGTTTGAGTTATGGACTGAGATTTTGAGAATTGAACCTGTTGAGTTTGTGTTGCACATCCCCACAGGAATAACCATATTCCAACAAATAAAATTTTAAATTTATTCATTTTCTATTACTCCTCACCCAGTACCAACTTGGTTAAATTTCTTTTAATCTGTCCAAGTTGGTGCTGGGTTATCTTTTCCATCACTTAATCCTTACTACTTACTCCTTATCACTGATTTTACATTTTTCATTTTTAATTTTTCTCCTTCTACATCTCGCCTTGCTGTTATAAAATAAACTTTATGCCCTCTTTTCAGGTGCTCTTCAATTATCTTACGGGTTTTTTGCTTTATTTTTGAAACCCCTTTGTCGCTTGAGTTTACAATTGCCCAGAATTCATCAGAACCATAAGGGTTTCCTGAT
>JAGHAG010000088.1 GCA_021161625.1 Elusimicrobiota bacterium | reverse complement strand
ATAGGGGGAATTTATATCAATCACTCCATAGTCATATTTATCAACGCTTCTTATTTTAAGAAAATAGGTTGTGTTGTTTTGTAAGCCCTTAAGTTCAATCTGAGTTCTATTGCTGGAGACAAGAGTGGAAGTATCATTGTAATTTATCCAGTTTACTTTATCTGTTGAAAGATAGATGAGATACCCTTTTAAGTCAATTATTTCTCTGTTGCCGAATGTAGGTTTTTTAATATAAACAACTGCCTGTCCGCTGTTTACATCAATGTTTGATATTTGAGGAGGTGGCGGAGAACCTGCCCAGTTATCAAAAATTTCTGAAACTGTATACGAATTTTCAAAATCACCGTCAAGAAAAACCCTGTCATCAGGAGAAATATAAATGGTTCTCAATTCATCTTTCTGCTCCCAGATGGTTACAGTGGTGCCTCGTGTCTCGTATTCAATAATGTATTTGTAGTAATAGGTATTTCCAGGAACAAGGTTCACAGTCCCTTCCCAGAAAGAGCCATTCCAGGTGAGAGAAGA
This sequence comes from Elusimicrobiota bacterium, assembly GCA_021161625.1. Classification (GTDB taxonomy): domain Bacteria; phylum CG03; class CG03; order CG03; family CG03; genus JAGHAG01. Next base: position 4,341 of record JAGHAG010000088.1, on the reverse strand, counting down.
GACCTGCCAGTTGTAAAATTGGGAGTCCTCAGTTGGACCGGTGCCTGTTATATAGACATTTTTTATGGTTGAAGTTGCTGGAATACCTGATGTAAAGGCAAAAAGTCCTCTACACCAAAAAAGCAACCAGATAACAATCACAAACACCTTTTTACCTTTCATTTTTTCACTTTCCGAGCCTGAAAGCTCCATTACAAACTTAAATAACAAATTTTAAATTTCAAATTCCAATGACAAACCTTTATTTTCCATTTTTCATTTTTAATTTGTCATTTTCCCTCATTACTCATTGCTCGTTACTCATTACTCGCCCCTCGATATTATTTTTTATCCTCTTGGCAAATAAACCCTTGTAATCCTTGCAGGAATTTTATTTAGATAGGTTCTTGCATCAAAACCCCTTGGTGTCAGATAAACAATAAATCCATGTTTCTCAACATAATCCCAGTCAAGTTTTTCAACTTTGAAGTAAACCGGAATCGGCTGTCTTGGCTGGGCAGATGCCTGATAAGTTGTGGATGAAGCAGTTTGAGGAGAATAAAGATTTGAAATAAGCCCTGTCCCATCATAGGCATCTGATGAAATTACAACATAGTAATAGGTTGTTCCATTTGTAACATTTGTGTCTGTGTAAGACATGTGTTCGCCAGATGTTGAGAGAATCAACTCAAAATTCCACGAACCTGAAGGCTGATTGCTTGAACGATAGATGTGGTACATTCCACCTGCAATAACATCTGCTGCTTTCATTGTCTCATCACCCGTACCCCACTCACCATAAGGGGTCCATGAAAGTGAAACACTCTGATTCCCAGGAACTGCATTAACTTGTGTTAGAGTTGGTGATGAGCCAAAGTTTGAAAAAACCCAGTAGGTTGCATTTGAGCCAAGAGATGCTGGAATCCAGACAGCCCTTCTTGCATCTCCACTGATGTCTACAAACCAAGATGTGTTTGTGCCAGAAATCGTGCTTGAGGATGTGGATGTCACCATTCCCTTGCCCGAACCTGAATTCGGAATAATGTCATAGTAAGTTGTGTTTGCAGAAAGACCTGTGGGTGGGGAGGAACTTGTCCAGGCAAAGAAAATAAAGTTGTAGGTGACCCCGGGTGTCAACCATGCCTTGTACTGATAGGTGCCATCTCCAACAGGGGTCATCGGGTCTGCAAGACCTGAATTTGTTGCATCACTTCTTCCTTCTTCATCCCAGGCACCTGTTGTAAGTCCTGGATGAATCATGATGGATTTCCCGAGCTGTCCCCATGTACTCATGTCAGCCCTTAAACCAGCAACCACAAAAACAAAACTCAAAAAAACCAAAAACCTGCGCATAATGCCACCTCCTTTATATTATTTTTAAAACCATTTTTTAATCATCCTTTTTCAATGCTGGAGGTAACCCCCCCACCAGTGCCTTGGTGGGGGGTAAATATGCTTTTACAAAAGCAAATACTTTTCTTCTTTTCATTTCTGCCTTAAAATAACACGGTATTTTTGCACGGGTTATTGCCTGCTGAGTTGATGAAAAAACCGAATAATTATTTTCTATCAAGTTCTTCCCTGTATAGCAGTCAGATGAAACAAGAATATAATAATAGGTGTTATTTGCTTGAAGCCCGGTGTCTCTGTATGTAAAAGACGAACCATTCACTTTGGCAAGGAGAGAAAAACCCTCAGAAGGCGAATATGTTGACCTGTAAATCAAGTATTTTCCTCCTGCAATAACATCAACTGCTTTAAATTCTTCTCCAGAAGTTCCCCAGAAACCATAAGGCTCCTGCCAGTAAAGAACAATCGTATCATCTCCGTCTGCTATTGCTTCAATTGATGTGGGCGCTGTTGGAGTTGATGAAAAATTGTTAAAAACATAATAGGTTGTATATGGGGTGAGATTGTCTGGGATCCAAATAACTCTTCTTGCATCATAAGAAGGAGAAACACTCTGAAAACTTGCAGTATAACCTGTAATTGTTGTTGAAGAAGTTGAGGTGGGAATTTTTGTACCACCTGCTGGCACACAGTCATAATACCAGTTGTAAGGACTCAAACCACTGGGCGGATTACCATCGGTTTTGACAAAAATCAAAAAATTGTATGTCGCACCTGGAACCAGTTCATAAACAAAATCAGTATCAGATTGAGCGATGTTTCCTCTGTCAAGCCAGGCAGAGACATCAAGACCGCTCTGAATTGAAATGAATTTTTCAAAACCATCAAAAGACAGATTGCCAGAGTCAACAAAAAATTTCACATAAACAGGATTTTTTGGAAGCACAAATGAAGTAAAAGCATTTTTGCTCTCAAGTTTTATATTCCCGCCGTCAATGGTTCTTATAATGACAAAATAACTTGTCCCGTTTGTAAGACCTGTGAGTGTAAACTGTGTGTCTGAAATAATCTGGGAATTCTCAAAATTAAAATTATTTGCATCAGTTGAATAATAAACCTTATAACCGAGGATATCCTCAGCAGAAGAAACCTCGGACCATGAAAGCCATGCTCCCTGATCAAGGGGTTCAGCAGTGAGATTCTGGGGTTTCTGGGGGGCTTCTTCCCAGTCATCATCCAGTGTAATGTTTGAAAAAGGAACAACATATTCCCTGTATCTTGAATCTGTATCAAAGTCATCCTCTGTGGTAGAGTCAAATTTATATCTGTAATAAATTTTCTGACCTTGAGGAAAAACAAGAGATGTCTGCCAGGTATAAGAATCTGACTGTGTCATTTCAATTCCCTGTGAAGAAAGAGGTTCTACAGTTCCTATTAGATAAACCTTATTTGCGTTTGTTCCAAGGTCAAGAGTGAAGTTTATCTGTGTAAGAAAAACAGAATAAGGAGAGGAAGGAGAACTTTCATTTAAAGAAAAATCAACCGCTGTTATTTTGTAGAAACAGGTTGTATTATTTTCAATGGTTAAATCTGTATACGAAGGGGTTGATGTGTTTTCCACAAGAGAAGAATTCAGTTTGTTTGCATCAGAGGGGGTAAATGCAGAAAAAGTCCCTCTGTAAACATTGTATCCTGCAACATCTCCTTCTGTGCTGGCAGACCAGTAAATTTTAACACCTGATGTTCCAGCACTGTAAATGTATGAAATTTGTGGCTGGGTGGGTGGAGTTGTATCTCCAGGATTTGGACAGGCGCTTATCACTGCTGAAAAGTCGCTGTAATTTTTTAGCACATCATACGCCTTCATTCTGTAATAATAGGTGTTTCCATTTTCAAGACCTGTTTCTTTAAATCTCACACTCTGAGCATCTGCAAATGTAAGAAAAGAAAAACCTTCTGTCGGAGAATATGTTGACCTTTCAATGTAATATCCTTCAAGGTCAGGTTCAATATTTTTTCCCCATCCAAGATAAACAACACCAGATGAGGTTGCAACTGTTAAATTTTGAGGTGCCATTGGTGCAACATCTCCTTCAACATTGAATTTTCTCACAGCAAGTTGAAGGGAATCCTCGGCTATTGTAAGTTCGCGGTTGTTGTCATCAGGCTGGGCACCAAAATCATTTTCCCAGATAACATTTCCCTGTCTGTCAATGATTATGAACTTGTACTGAACAATCATTCCCGGAGAATGTTCAAGAGTAATTTCCCATGAACCATTGCCATTGTCCGTCATATCCATCGGGTTCCATGTATCCTGAGCATAACCAAGAGCAGAAGAATTTCCTGCAATTTGAACTTTGCTGATATTGTCCGGATAGTATGAAGTTTGCCTCACATCAACCCAGAACTTTGTTCGGGTTTTGTGTGGTATTGCACTTATGACATCTGACCAGGAAGATGCATTTCCATTTCTGTCCTTTGCACAGATTCTAAAATAATAAGTTGTTCCATTTGTAAGACCTGTATCATAATACTTGTTGTTTTCATCATATCCATTAAAGTAAAAAACATTTCCAAGACATTCCCCTGCCCATTTCCATGGTCCTGACTGGGAAAGGGCATATTGAATTACATAACTTTCGCAATCTGCCTCGGGATTTTCAGCCCACCACAGCTCCACTGCCTGGTCTTTTCCTCTTGCAGAAAACCCCTGAGGTGTTGAGGGTGCCTGCGTGTCAGGAACAAGCGTAAGATTCACTGTGTTATATCCTGTGTTTACTGTTATATTCTGTCCCTCCCATTTTTTGCCCTGTGCCCACCAGCGGATGTATCTTGTGCCTGTAATAACTCTTGTTATTTCATAATATCCATTTTCATCTGTCTCAACTGTCCATGCAGAGCAGGACGCACCATCAGGTGCATCAATTGAGACAATTGCCTTTGTGCCAGGGTCAAGCCCTGAAACTGTTCCTGTAACAGTTCCCCACTGATAAAAATTTCCTGCATCCT
>JAGHAG010000074.1 GCA_021161625.1 Elusimicrobiota bacterium | reverse complement strand
GGTCTTGCCCCAAACTCTGCATCCCAGCCACGCAAAGCAAGAAACTCCTTTGCACGATCTGAAAGTTCAATTTTTATCTTTTTTGAAGAAAGAAGTTGGCAAACCCTTTTAATCTGTATGTCAACAATTTTTTTTATGTCATCAATTTGAAGTGCTCTGAAGATGATAATTTCATCTATTCTGTTGAGAAATTCAGGACGGAAATACTTTTTAAGCTCCTTTAAAATCAACTCTCTGTTTTTTTCAGAGGTTTTTAAAAGATATTCACTTGCTATGTTGGATGTCATAATAAGAATTGTGTTCCTGAAATCAACGGTTCTGCCCTGCCCATCTGTAAGTCGCCCGTCATCAAGAATTTGCAAAAGAATATTAAAAACATCTCTGTGCGCTTTTTCAATCTCATCAAAAAGAATTACAGAATAAGGCCTTCTTCTTACTGCTTCTGTTAATTGTCCTCCCTCCTCATAACCCACATAGCCCGGAGGTGCTCCTATGAGACGCGCTACAGAATGCTTTTCCATGTATTCACTCATATCAATACGAATAAGGGCTTTTTCATCATCAAAGAGAAATTCAGCAAGTGCTCTTGCAAGCTCTGTCTTCCCAACACCAGTGGGCCCCATAAAAATAAAAGAGCCAATCGGTCTTGCCTCATCCTGGAGCCCTGCTCTTGCCCGTCTTACTGCTTCGCTTACAAGGGAAACTGCCTCATCCTGCCCCACAACCCGCTCCTTCAATTTCTCTTCCATTTTAAGAAGTTTCTGGACTTCGCTTTCAAGCATTTTTGAAACAGGTATTCCAGTCCAGTGGGAAACAACCTCTGCAATGTCTTCCTCATCCACTTCTTCTTTCAAAAGTTTAAAATTCTTTTGTATTTTTGAAAGTTTTTCTGTTTCTTCCTTTAATTTTTTTTCAAGCTCAACAAGTTTGCCGTATTTCAATTGTGCTGCTTTTTCAAGATTGCCATCCCTTTCTGCCTGATGTTGTGCTATTTTTGTTTTTTCTATCTCATCCTTTAACTGTCTGATTTTCAATATTGACTCTCTTTCTATGCTCCAGTGGTTTTTTAAGCGGTCTCTTTCTTCTGTGAGATTTGCAAGTTCTTTTTCAAGATTTTTTAGCCTCTCTTTGCTTTGAGGGTCTGACTCTTTTTTGAGTGCTGTTTTTTCTATTTGAAGTTTGCGGATTTTTCTTTCTATCTCATCTATTTCAGAAGGAACGCTGTCTATTTCAATGTGGAGCCGTGACGCTGCCTCATCCACAAGGTCTATTGCCTTGTCAGGTAAAAATCTGTCAGAAATGTATCTGTTTGAAAGATATGCAGCAGCAACAAGAGCAGAATCCTTTATTTTTACACCATGGTAAACTTCATACCTCTCTTTGAGTCCTCTTAAAATTGCAATTGTATCTTCAACTGTTGGCTCCTTCACAAAAACCGGCTGAAATCTTCTTTCAAGAGCAGGGTCTTTTTCTATGTGTTTTCTGTATTCATTCAAGGTTGTTGCTCCTATACAGCGCAGTTCTCCTCTTGCAAGTGCGGGTTTTAACATGTTGGAAGCATCAACAGCCCCTTCTGCTTGCCCTGCTCCAACAACTGTGTGAAGCTCATCTATAAAAAGAATAATTTCACCCTCGTGCCTCTTTATTTCCTTTAAAACGCTTTTGAGCCTTTCTTCAAATTCTCCACGATATTTTGCACCTGCAAGAAGACCGCCCATATCAAGAGCAAGGAGCCGTTTATTTTTCAAGGTATCAGGGACATCGCCTTCTACAATTCTTCTGGCAAGACCTTCAACAATTGCTGTCTTTCCAACACCTGGCTCTCCTATAAGAACAGGATTGTTTTTTGTTCTTCGGGATAAAACCTGTATCACCCTTCTTATTTCATTGTCCCTGCCAATCACTGGGTCAAGCTTGCCCTGAGATGCAAGACGGGTTAAATCCTGTGTGTATTTTTCTAATGCCTTGTACTTGCCTTCAGGAACAGGGCTGTCCACAGTTGCACTGCCTCTTAATTCCTTTAACACAGATAGAACTTTATCCTTGGTTATTCCTTTTTCTTTTAAAAGATTGTGCGAAAACGAATCCTTCCCATCCAAAATACTTAAAAGCAAATGCTCCACTGAAACATATTCATCTTTAAATTCTTGAGCTTCCTTAAAGGCATTGCTTAAAACCTTCTCAAGCTGAAAACTCATATACATTTGAGAGCCAGTTACTTTTGGTCTACGGGCGAGTTCTTCCTTTATTTTTTGTGAGATAACTTTTGTATTTGCACCTATTTTTTCAATTATTTCGGAGACAATTCCTTCATCCTGCATCAAAAGAGCAAGTAAAAGATGTTCCACATCAACCACCTGATGTTCAAAATCCCTTGCTATGTCCTGCGCAGAAGCAATTGCTTCCTGTGATTTTATGGTAAATTTATCAAACCTCATATGAACCTCCTATTCAGTTTAGTAAATTGTGAGCGGTGAGCAGTGAATAGTAAATACAACAATAGGGATGAGTAACGAGTAACGAGTAATAAGGGTTTATCAGGATTAAGGATTAAGTCGCTTCGTCCTTTGGACTTCGCTTTAAGAATTAAGTATTTTATCTTTCCCATTGCTTAATCC
>JAGHAG010000062.1 GCA_021161625.1 Elusimicrobiota bacterium | reverse complement strand
TCTTTTAGTTGATAAGGCAAAATCCCCCCTCTGTTTCTCCCCCCTCTTAGGGGGGAGATTAAGTAGGGGGTTGTCTTCTTTTTCACTTTTCAACCTTTCTACTTTTCCACTAATTTTTACCTTCACCGTTTCTTGCCCTTTGTTATAAATTCTTAATGCAGGATAACCATTTTTCTTTAAAGAAAATTCTTTTCCCGGAACAACTCCTTTTACTGAAACATTTACAAACGGAGTTTTTATGTTCAATGCAAATAAAAAACAGACAAAAAACAAAAACAAAAAAATAAATTGTGCTGTCCACTTTAAGTTTTCAAACAAAAATTTTTTAATTTTAACCTGTCTCATCATTGTGATTCCTCTGCAGAAATAGTTACAGTTGCTGTCTTCTGTGCAGTTGTTGAAACAGATGTCGGTGTCTTTATCATAAACCAGATATTTCTCTGCTCTGTCTTTAAAACTCCCTTGCCAGATTCTGTATTATCTATTGAAAACTGTGCAGTTGTACATGTCTGCAAAGAATATGTTAAAAGGTCATCTGTCTTGAAAGAAGAGGTCGATGGCTGAACATTATGAAAAGCAGCATAAAGACAGTACTGATTATGCCCTGGCGAGGAAGAAAGCGTCCATGGGGTCGTTCCCCCTATTGCCGAAGAACCCTTTATTGAATATGTCTCTGTTATATTTCCTGTATTTGTAACAATAATGGTTGTTGTTGAAACTGCCTGAGAAGAAACTGAAATCTCTCCAAAATTATATGTGTTTGTTGAAACTGAAATTCCTATAACCTTAACAACACAGGCAGTTGAGGCGTTTGAAATGAGCGACCAGTTTCCTGGTGAATTTGCTCCTGTATCCTCATCCCTCGTCCAGATACGAAAATAATATGTGACCCCTCCATGAAGACCAGTCAGCGTATAGAGGTTAGAGGTTAGAGGCGAGAGGTTAGAAGTGGAAATTTCAATCTGATAAGTGTTGTAATTCCACGATTTTGTGTATGTCGCATAATCAATTCTGAATTTTCCTGTAAGATTCCCGACTGTTCCGTCGTCGCCGGGGGCAATCCATGTAAGCTTTACATCTCCATCACCTTCAGCAAGTGCTGATAAAGTCGTAATTGCTGCAGGAGAAATTCTCACCCAGACAGTTGCTCCGTATGAAATATCAGACCAGTTAGGCACTTCATCAGCAGTCCAGATTCTGAAATAATAGGTTGTCTCTTGAGCCAGGGTTATAATTTTTGAAACAACTGTATGCGGATTTGTGCCTGAGGTTGAAATTGTGATTTGTGCATTTGTTCTGTCCCACGAAATGTTGTATGTGGCGTACTGGATTTTATACTGAGAACCACTGTCAAGAGCATTGCTCCAGTCGTCGTCGCCGGGCGATTCCCATTCCAGTTTAATTTGCCCTGTTAGAGTGTAAGTTGAAGCAGATAAAGTTGTTATTGCCGCTGGCGCTGTGTTGTCCGGAGGTGGAGAAGCAGAAGTTGTCTTTGGAGAAAAACAAAATTTCTGATAATATGAGACCGATGTTCCCTCATCTGGAATTTTAACAATTGTTGTTGAAGAACCCCATACATTATTTGTAGAATCCCATCTTCTTACGCTATAAACATCTTCGTCATCTAAATATACACATAACCAAATATTACCATCCGGCTGCTTTGAAAGTTCCACTCGGTTACTCTCATCCGCATAAAGTCCGCTAGTTGCTGTCCATGCAGTTCCACCATTCCAGTATGCCCAGTCAGTATCGGCATCGTCACTGTAAACCATAATACAATAGTTGCCATCAGATTCATCCTCCCATTCTACATCTACATAATGATTTGAAATTGTTCTTGCTGTTGCAATTATACGGGTTAAGACGGTCCAGTTTGAACCATCATATATTGCTGATTCAACATCATCATCTGCATCTTGTAATCCAAGCATTATCTGGTCAGTTGTGTTACAGGCAAGGTCAATGAATTCAACATTATCTCCAAAATCCCCTATTTTTGCAATTGTGCCAAAATTAGAACCATCCCATTTTACATATTGACAAGTTGTTGAGGTTGAAAAAACAAACATAAAATTTCTTGATTCATTCATTGCAACAACCCCAATACATTCCTTTGTGTCATCCACAGCAGTGCCAAGATATAATTGCTGGGAGAATTTATTGTTTGTTCCATCCCAGATTAAAGCACCAATTTCATGATTTGTTCCATCAGAAGCAAGATAAATCAAAGCAATATCATCATAACCCGGACGACGAGCCATTGCTATCCAGTAAGGCGTAAGCTTATCGGAAGTAGGCAACCCCGTAGTGGAATACTCCGTTGAAAAAGAAGAACCATCCCAGATTCTGTAAAAAATTGTGTCCGCTGTTCCTGTAGAATAACAAATCAATCCCTCTCCTGACTGGTCTTCAAAAGCAACATCAAAACCTCTACAGTCATCCATTCCTGGTGCTCCCGTGGTAAGAGCATTCGCAAGTTGGAGGGATGTGCCTGCCCAGTTCCCATCCACCCATGTCGTAACCCATATCTCATAATCATTTGTTCCAGCATATATTCCTGCCATTAAAATTCTCTCGTCGCCAACAGGGTTTTCCTTTAATCTTAAATGCTGAATTTCAGAATTCATGGCAGGAATTCCTGATTGCTCACTTCCCCAGTAGGTTGTATTTTGAGCAATCT
>JAGHAG010000040.1 GCA_021161625.1 Elusimicrobiota bacterium | reverse complement strand
GGTATTTTGATATTGTTTGGAACCACCGCCCTTTTTCAAAAGGGCGGGGCCCAGCCCATCTGGAAATGGGCTGTGGTTTGTTATTTGGGATTTGTAATTTAACATTTCTTTCCTCTGTCCGCTTTTCTACTTATCATCTTGTCTCCATATCTCCATATCACTTTATCACCTTATCACTTAGTCACCTTGTCACTTTTCTTGGCGAATGGTAATTCGCCCGCTACAATCCTTGTCTCCATATCACTTTATTACCTTGTCATTTTATTACGCAGATGTTTGCCTGATTTCTTATTTTTAATTTTTAAAATCTCTGCAATTATACAAAATGCAATTTCCTGCGGAGACCCCCCAGCAAGGTCAAGTCCAACAGGGGCGTAAACTCTGTCGTCAATTTTTATATCCTTTTCCTTTAACTTTTTAAAAATCATTTTTACTTTGGCTTTGCTTCCTATCATTCCTATATAAAATGCAGGTGTTTTTAGCGCCTCAATGAGACAATCCATATCCCCTATATGAGCGTGCGTAACAATAACAATTGCTGTATTTTTATCCACAAACTTCTTGCTAAAACCCTGATCGTATTTTTTTGCAAGAATTGCTGGATGCCCTGCTTTTCTAATTTTTTCAACAAATTCTTTTCTTGTATCAATAAAAAGTGTTTGCCATCCAAAAAAATCAGCAAGTTTTGAAATTGCCTGTCCAATATGCCCTGCCCCACAAATACAGAGTTTTACCGGCTTTTTATAGACCTCAAAAAAAATCTCTACCTCACCACCGCAGAGCATTTCTGTTTTAAAGGAATTTCCCAGATGCTCATCTTTTTTAACAGGCTCACCTGAGTGTGTTAAACTGAACTTCAATGTCTTTGAAACACCTTCGTCAATAATTGCAGGTGCCATGTCAATAACCATTTTTTCAATTCTACCACCGCCAATTGTTCCAGAAATTTTTTTATCTCTGGTTATGAGTGCTTTTGCACCTATTTTGCCCGGACTTGAACCCTTAACTTTTACAACTGTTGCAATCAAAAATTCCTCACCTTTATCTTCAAGTTCAACAATTTTCTTTAAAATTTCCCTATCCATCTTTTATAATCCTCAATCGTATCAATATCAATTATAACACCTCTGTCATCAGTTTTAAATAGTTCAACTGATGAAAAGTTTCTTTCTATAAAATTTCTGACACCGCCAGGAGTGTTATCAGGATATTTTAAAATCTCGTCTGTGGACCACGCAGGGAAAATTGCAGGATGTCCTTTTTTGTTTTCATATTGAGGAATTATAATTTTTTTAAGTTTTTTCTGCCAGAATTCAACAATCTGTTTATAGGTCTGTTTTTTTACAAGGGGACAATCCACAGGATTTAATAGAAAAGCGTTTCCATCCTGAATTTCAAGAATACCCTGTTTCAATGAAGAAAACATGCCCTTTTCATAATTTTCATTGAGAACAAATTTTGCTGATTTGAGGTTAACCGTATTTAAAATTTCATCACTTTTATAGCCAAGAACAACAACAACTTCTGAAACAATGTCCTCAAGTTTAAAAACTATTTCCTCAAGAAAAGTCCGTTCATTTATTTTAAGAAGGGGTTTAAAAACGTTTATTCTTGAAGAAAAACCTGCTGAAAGAATTATTGCTGAAATTTTCACGAAGGAGAAAGAATTTCTACTTTTATGGGCGAATTTTCAAGAAGGGATTGGAATTTTTGAGCATCAGAAATATCGCCGACAATTCCTGCACCCCAGTGCATTGGAATTGCAGTTTTTGGATTTATAACTTTTGCCGCCTGAGCCGCTTCATCTGCTGTCATAACATAAGTGCCACTTACAGGAAGAAAGGCAAAATCTATGTTTTTTAAATTTTTCATTTCATCAATAAAATCCGTATCCCCTGCATGATAGTATCTTTTAGCATCTGCCTCAACAACATAACCAACCCAGTTATTTGCTTTTGGATGAAAAGTTTTGTTTTTGTTATAAGCAGGGACAACCTCTATTTTTATGTTTTCAATTTCAAATATATCGCCTGGTTTTACATTTTTAACCTCAAGTCCCGGAAAGTTCTTTACATCACAAGGAACAATTAAAACTGCCCCATCTTTTGCAACTTTTTTTATGTCCTTTTCTGAATAATGGTCAAAATGAGTGTGGGAGACAAAAATCAAATCCCCATCTTTTGATACTGTTTTTATATTATAAGGGTCAAAATAAATTTTCTTGCTTAAATCCAGTTTAAAACTTGCGTGCCCGAGCCAGATTATCTCACCCATTTTAACCTCCCCTCAAGAATTTTTTCAAGGATAGAGCCAGCAACTTTTCTTCTATAAACTGCAAGAGACCTGAAATCATCTATTGGCATTGCCTCAGATGAAACAATTTCGCCTGCTTTTTTTATAATTCTATCTGATAGATGTTTTCCTTCAAGGAAATCTTCTGTCTTTTTTGCCCTTAAAACAGTCGGACCAACAGCACCCAGAGCCACCCTTACATCTTTAAGAACCCCTTTTTGCATTTTAAAAGCCATCGCAACAGAGACCTTTGAAATTGCAAGGGCTTTTCTCGGCCCAACTTTCATAAAATAACTTTCTTTTTGTTCTTTAGGAATTATTATACGAGTTATAAGTTCATTTTTCTTAAGAATTGTTTTCTTGGGTCCCATAAAAAACCTGTCAATATCAACTGTTCTTAAATTTGTTTTGATTTTTGCTTTTAAAACAAACAAAGGTGGAATTGAATCTCCAGATGGGGAAGCATTTGCAATGTTTCCACCAAGAGTGGCGCGGTTTCTTATCTGAGGAGAACCCATTACAAGGGCACTTTCGTAAAGTGCATTTGCATACTTTTTAAACACAGGATTTTCAATTACATCTGAAAATGTTACAAGTGCTCCTATTTCCAAAACATCTTTTTTTATTTTGGTTTCTTTGAGTTCCTTTATTCCAGAAATGTCACAGAAAAATTCGTTTTCCAGAAAGCCATCTTTTAACAGAGGATAAATGTCCGTTCCCCCTGCAAGAAATTTTACAGGGTTTTTAATCTTTTTTAAGTCAGCAAGTTTTGAAATTTTTATAAATTTTTCCATTTTAACCACTTTTCTACTTTAGCTTTAACAGTTTCATGCGTTTTACATTTATTATTGCTAAGTTCATTTAAGCCTTTCTCAACTTTAAATCTGAAATACAACTCTGCCATTATATCTTCTATATTAATTCCTTCAGGCATTTCTTTTATCATTTTTAGTATTTCTTTTCTTAAGCTCACTTTTTCCTCCTTACTTTTTTAACTGCTTCAATAATTTTTACATAACCCGTGCACCTGCATAAATTACCTGAAAGTGCTTCCTTTATTTCCTCATCTGTTGGATTTTTCTTTTTATCAAGCAAAACCTTTGTTGCAAGAACCATACCTGGTGTGCAAAATCCACACTGAACTGCACCTGCTTCAATGAATGCTTTTTGAATTGGATGAAGTTTTTCACCGTCAGAAAGACCTTCAATTGTTGTGATTTCGCAACCCTCTGCCTGACACACAGGAAAAAGGCATGAATTTACAATTTTTCCATCAACAATAACAGAGCAGGCGCCACATTCACCTTTTCCGCAACCCTCTTTTGTGCCTGTTAAATTAAAATCTTCTCTCAAAACATCTAAAAGGCGTTTCATGGGGTCGGTGTCAACAATAACTCTTTTACCATTTAACTTAAAACTGATTTTCATCTTTTTTCTCCGTATAAAATTCTCTCAGGAATTGCAGGAAGGTCTTTAACCCTTATTCCTGTTGCATTGTAAATTGCATTTACAATTGCAGGAGCAACGCAGATTAAAGGAGGTTCGCCAAGACCCTTTGCACCAAAAGGTCCCTTTGGATATTTTTCCTCAACAATCACAGGGATTATACTGGGTGTATCTTTGGTGGTGGGAATTATGTATCCTGTGAAATTCGGGTTTAACATTATACCCTTGTCTATAACAAGATTTTCCATAAGAGCATATCCTATTCCCTGAACCGCTCCACCCTGAATCTGTCCCTCTGCCTGTTGTGGATTTATTGCCCTGCCTATATCATGAGCACTTATAAAATTTAAAACTGTAACTTCACCTGTTTTCATGTCAACTTTAATTTCTGCAATCATAGTTGAATATGTATAGACAAAATACGCACTTCCCTGACCTGTTTTTTCATTAAAAGTTGTGCTTGTTATTTTATGCCAGCCCTGTGCTGTTAGATGCACTCGCTCCTTCCAGCACTCTTTTATTGCATCTTCATAAGAAATTTTTTTATTGCCTATAAAATAAAATCCATTTTTTGCCTCAACCCTGCCTTTTGCTTTGAGTTTTTTTCTTACAACCTCATCAATCCTTTGTCTTATCTGTTTTGCTGCATTGAGGATTGAGGAACCGCTCATAACTGTTGTTCGGGATGCAACTGTTGGACCTGAATCAGGAACGCGAGATGTATCTGCTGAAATCACATCAACCTTTTCATAAGGCGCACCAAGTGTTTCTGCTGCAATTTGTGAAAGAACCGTTCTTGCACCCTGCCCCATTTCTGTGTTTCCCACTGCAACGAGAACACTCCCATCAGGTTCAATCTGAATAAATGCCCCACTTTTTGCAAGATGGAGTCCACCTGCACCAAGACCAACTCCGTAAAAAGCAGATGCCATACCTATGCCATATCGCACATCACCTTTCTTTTTTGACGGAGGTTCCCACTTTCTGTTAAATTTTGAAATTTTCTCTGAAAGTGCAATGGTTTTATTTAGCCCGATGCTCTCTGTTATTTTGTGTCCTGTTGCAGTTGCAGAACCCTTTTTCAAAGCATTTATTTTTCTCAATTTCAGAGGAGAGATATTTAACTTTTCTGCAAGCATATCTATTAAGGATTCATTTGCAAATGAGACCTGTGGCTGACCAAATCCTCTGAATGCACCACAGGGAACCTTGTTTGTGGCAACTGCAAATGACTCAATCAGTACATTTGGAATGTCATAGGGTCCTGCTGCGTGAACCGTCCCTCTCCACAAAACAATCGGACTCAGAGTTGCAAAAGCACCACCATCAAGAATATACTTTACTTTACAGGAGACAATTCTTCCGTTTTTCTTTGCTCCGTATTTTATTTTTACCCATCCAGGATGTCTTTTTGACATTGCCTGAAAATCCTCTTCCCTTGTGTATGTAATTTTTACAGGTCTGTTTGTAAGAAGGGTGAGTAAAGCAGCATGACTGGAAATTATGGAAGGAACATCCTCTTTCCCACCAAAAGCACCACCGGTTGTTTGCTGGATTATTCTTACCTTATTATAAGGCAAACCTGTAATTGCACAGACAGCATCCTGAACATAAAAGGGACACTGCATAGAACCATAAACTGTTACTGCAAAATCCTCTCCAGGAACAGCAACAACAGAATGAGGTTCAAGATATGAGTGAACCTGATAATTTGTTGTAAAAATTCCCTCAACTTCAACATCTGGTTTTGCTTTTTTTATATTTCCTTTTTTTATAATAAACTTTCTGAAGATATTATCATTGCCGTAGATTAAGGGTTTTTTCTTTTTCATTGATTCAAGAGGGTCAAAGACAGCAGGCAGTTCTCTGTATTTTATTTTGACAAGTTTTACTGCTTTTCTTGCAATTTCAGGTGTTTCTGCAAGCACAAGACCAATTGGCTGTCCTGTAAACAGACACTCATCTTCTGCAAGAAAAGGATAATCCCTGAATACAAGGGGAACTCTGTTTGAACCCTTAATATCTTCTGCATAAAAAATTCCACAAACCCCTGAAAGTTTTTTTGCCTGTGTATCATCAATTTTTAAAATTTTAATGTGTGGTTTAGGGGAGCGAATAGTTGCTCCGTAAAGCATATTGTCAAATTTGAGGTCATCTGTAAAAAGG
>JAGHAG010000095.1 GCA_021161625.1 Elusimicrobiota bacterium | reverse complement strand
GTGACAGGGTGACTAAGTGACAAGGTGATAAAGTGATATGGAGATATGGAGACAAGATGACAAGTAGAAAAGTGAAAAAGGTGAGACCCCCCTACTTAATCTCCCCCCTAAGAGGGGGGAGAAACAGAGGGGGGATTTTGCCTTATCAACTTGTCAACTTTTTAACTTATCAACTAAAAGAAAAGGTAGAACGGTGGAAGAGGGATAAAATAAAATACTGTGGAATGTAGATGGAGGTTGGTATGAATAAGAGATTTTTATTTTTATTTTTTGTTTTTTGTTTTTGTGTTTATGGTTATGAGTCAGGAGTTTCATTTTTGAAAATTTCGCCTGCTTATCCTGTTGAGGCATCTTCTCTCTTTAAGAAAGGTGTTTTTTCTTTCTGGCACAATCCTGCCTTTCTTAAAGATAAAAAGGAACTGGGTATTGCTTATAACTTCTGGATTGAGGATGTCAGAATTGGATATTTTGGATTTTCAATTCCTTTTAATGGAGGAGTTTTCGGCATTTCAGGAACATTTCTTGATTCTGGAGAAATTCCCCACACAACACTGACGCAGAAGACAGCAGCAGAAAGTTATACTGCTCCCTCTCACAGAATTTCTCTTGGTATTGTTACAGGCCGAACAGATTTAAAGTTGGGAATTTCTCTTTCAAGCATAGAGGAAAAGATATATAAGGAGTCGGCTCAGGGTGGGGCTGTTTCTGTTGGTGGACTTCTCAAAAAGAGAAATTTTGAGTTTTCATTATTTTTGAGAAATCTGGGGTTAATGACTGAAATGAGAGAAAAGTCATCCCCCCTTCCTTTAACTTTTGGTGCAGGAATCTTAAAAAATGTAAAAAAAGGCAGAATTGGAATTTCTCTTTCAAAGGCAAGAGATGAGAATATGAAATTTTCAGGCGGAATGAATTTTTCTCTTTACAGAGAAGAAGCCCTTTCCCTTGATTTGGATGCAGGATACAGCACGGGTTTTGAAGATGCAGGGAGTTCCTCGGGGGTGTGGATGGGTTCAGGGATTTCCATCAGGAATTTTTCAATTTCCATAAATTATTTTTATTTTGGAGACCTTGGAAATCCATTGAGAATTTCTGCGCAGTTTAGATTTTAATGAAGAAAGTTATTGTTTTTTTTATTTTCAGTGGTTTTGTCTTTTGTGAGGATTTTCTGAAAATTTCAGGAAATTATAATGCCATTTACAGTTTTGAAAAAGACAGACGCGATAAAAGTTTTCATCTTTCAAATTTCCCACCTCTTATGAAACTTTATTCATGGGAAGGAGACAACACTCTTTCCTCCTGGCTGGATGTCTGGCCACTTTCACCAAGTGAACCCTCACACAACATAAATTTTAATTTTTCCCTAAAAACCAAAAGCATAAATTCCTTTTTTTCTTTTTCAATGGATTCTTCAAATGACCTTGTTTATAATGAGAGACCAATTTATTTAAACAGAGCAACATTTGATTACAGAAGGGGTTTTGCAAAAGCTCTTTTCTTTTTAAAAACATCTCCATCTCCTTTTGATGACCCGATGGGTCTTTTTAAACCAGGGGGAGTGGTAAGGTTTCTATTTGAAGAGTCACCAATGAGGACCTATGAATGGCCTCTTGGCTGGGATGGCAAGGATTGTCAGGGGATTGAGGTTGATTTTGAAAAAAAAGATTTGAGTTTGAGGGTGCTCGGAATAGACAGATATTCCCAGTATTATGTTAACTATGATGGCACAAAAGAATTTGCAGATTCTTATTTTGTTGCAGGAAGAATAAAAAGAGGAACTCAAAAAAAAGTTGGTTTTACATACATAAGAAAGTCGTGGAGAAGTGACCGAGCTGTCGCTACCCATGAGGAGTCCGCATGGAATGCAGGAATTGATGGCAGTTTTCCTCTGTCAGATGGGGTTTTCCTTATGCCCCAGATTGCTCAGACATTTGCAAACTATGTTTCAAGAAACGACCTTGTTTTTGATAAAGGTTTTGCATGGATGATTAAAATAAAAGCACAAAAGCAGAATGCAGATTTTGAGATTTCATACAGAAGCATAGGGGAAAGATTTTCTCCACTTCTTGCAAGATTTTATTCAGATGAAAAAGGTTTTAATATGAGAGGTAATTTCAACGCCTTTTATGGAAAAGTTTTTGTTTACTATGATTACAAGACAAATCAAAGCGGTGACTTCCCTGTGAGAGATATTCAGATTGATATAACACCATTTGATAACAATGATTTGTATCTTTCTTTAAAATGCCAGAGCATAAATTATTATTATACAGGTTCCACCTATGATGAAAGAAAAATGACAGGATTGAAACCTGAAGTCAGATTTCCTGTTTCAGAAAGGTTTAGACTGCACAGTTTTCTTTTTCTTAAAAAGATGGAAAAGCCAATATGGGATGAGTCGGTTTTTTCAAAGCACTTTTTTGTAAAGGGTATTTTTAAGGCATCTCAAAAAACTTCTTTGAGTGCGGATTTTCTTGTGATTGACAATTTTTTTACGAGAAATCTTGATGAGTATCTTTATTTCCTCGGTGAGTTTGAGAAACTTAAGAAATTTTATCCTAAGGAATCCTCTCCCTATTATCTTGACCCATCCTCAACAGATGACTGGGTCTATGCCTATGATGAGTTAAGGCATTTTTTCTGGGGTTTTGAATTCAGGCATCAAATTACGCAGAAGAGTTTTTTCTCTGCAAGATATGAAAAAAGAGAACCTGGTATTGATGTTGCAACAGGGCTTGTGAAAAATACAGAGGATATTTTTATAGCAAAGTTTTCAGTTGAGTTTTAGGAGGATTGATGAAAAAATTTATATTTTTAATTTTCTTGAGCGTGCTTTATGCACAGGAAGGTGTTCTTATTTCCACTGCCACTTCGGAAATAAAAAAATTTAAGGAGAAAAAAGTATCAATTTCAGTAAAACCGAGATTTATAGGTCGTCTTCCTCTAGAATACAATTCTCAGGAAAAAATAAAAGGGACTGTCTGGAGATTTTCCCAGGCACCTCAAAACATAGCAGGAATTGTTTTTTCAATAAAAACTCCGAAAGATGTTAAAGCAGATGTGGACATAAGGGCAATAACAAATGAAGAGGGGCAACTGGATAAGTACTATACAAAATGGTATTACTGGTCTTTTTCCCTGCACAGGGCAAGCTTACAAATTCCTGTTTCTCGCGGAAAAATCACTGTTTTTCACAATGAGAAAATTTTTAACTTTGAAAAGCCAATTGTAAATTTTACACCACTTATTCTTTTTTCTCCTGTAAGGGTTTCTGATTGGGAAGAAAAATTCTTTCCCTATGAAAATTCCATTTTTTACAGAGCAGAGGAAGTTCCTCTTGGTATTGGAATGCAGGGGATTGTTTTTGAATATCTGAAATTTTTCAAGTTTTTTGTTGTTGATGATAACACAACCGATGAGGTTTCAGGGCTTGAGGTTGACCCTGCAACAGGAAGATTAATTCTTGATGCGAACAACAATTCAATTCTTGACATAAACGAACAGGATCAGGCACATCAGAGTATTTACGGTGTAAGGTTAAAGGCAGGAGGAAAAGTTACTCAGTTTGGTTTTACAGCAACAATGAGAGATGTTTTCAGATGGGAGAATGCATCTCTTCTTGACCCATGGGATACCCAAAACACAAAGACAAATGACGAACTTCTTGAAGAGGCAGGGATTTCAACTGCAACTCTTGTGGCAGAGAGATTTGCAAGAAATCTCACAGGTTCATGTGATGTAAAATTAAAACTAAAGAAATTTTTAATAAAGGGTGAGGTGAGTTTTAACAGAATTCTTGAGGAGTATGTTTCAAAACCTGTGCCTACGAAAATAGATGCACTTCTTTATGAGACCCAAGCAACATCTGTTCAAATTCCCTTCAACAATGGCAAAAAAAATGGTGTTGCTTTTGCAGGAGAAATTTCATGGGCAGGAAGAACCCTTGCTTTAAAGACAGGGACACAGATAAGAAAAAACTCCTATGACTTTGATATTCTGACAAATCCACATGACCAGAACTGTCCTGTAAAAAATGTCTTTACTTATTCTAAAATTTATTTTCATAAGGCAGGTAAAAGATTAACTTTGAAGTTTGCAGGTAATAATTTTGAGGTCTATCAGGATACATCCGCTCCGAAAACTTCGTCTGAGTTAAAGGAAAGTGTTTTTTCAACCTTTTTTGAATTTGATACAACAAAAAACACAACCTTTAAGTTGAATTTTCAGATTGTTAAGAATTTGGATTCTTCTATTCAATCTCAATTATATCCTGATTTTGAATTTGAAACAGCCTCTTCCCACGGAACTTCAATTCTTGGTGGGATTGGATATGAGGCAAGGATAAGCAAAATAGCAAAACTTTCAATAAATTACTGGCAGGAGCACATAAGGAAAGCAGTTGAAGATGTAAAACCTTTAAGAAAAATTCTTTTTGAAATGAGGGTAGGGCTGTGAATTTAAAACCATATCCTGTGGTTAAACGTTTAACCAGATGTGGAATTATTCTTTTTGTTTGTTTTCTTGGTACCTTTGTTTTTGCTCAAAATTTTTCTCAGGTTGTTTCCTCAACTGACATTTTAAAAGGAGAGACAGTTTCTTTCTGGCTTTCAATCTCATCTGCTTCTTCAATATCAAATGTTCGGCTTTATTATGCTGATGGAGGTCATGAAAGTTTCAGTTATACCTATACGCAGATGACAGAGGTGTCCTTTGGTTCTTACACAGCGGTTCTAACCCCGCAAAATAAAGGTTATTTTGACTATTATTATTTTGCAAGAGTGGATGGGACAAATTACTGCTTCTGTTCTTCAGGAGCGGTTACAAATTTTCAAATTGCAAGAGACAATCCCTTCAGAATTACTGTGACAGAGCCAGATTATACCCCGCCTTATATTGTTCACCAGTGGGATACAGACGATGATGAGGATGATGGCAGTGCAGGTACCTATAATGGAACTGCAAACAATGGAATTGCAGATGAAGATGAGGATGGTCTTGAGCATGACCCTCAGAGTTTTGCTGACAACCTTGATACAAGTGATACAGGCCACCCATGGGGAATAACAACAAGAACAATAAAGAGAGCAGGTATAAGCATAAAGGCAATTTTCAGGGATTATGATGGTGCTTCAACCTTTAATGGCACAGCCCTGCTTTATTACAGAAAAAAGGGAGATACCACCTATAAGAAAGTTCAGATGTCCTCTGCAAAAGATACAACCTATGCTTACGATATTGATGGCAGTGAGGTTACCTGTGACATTGAATATGTTCTTGCAGCAATTGATAAATCAGGAAATGTTTCAATCTGTGACAGGGATTCTTTTATGTATTCAAAAGATGGCAAAGACAATGATGGAGACGGTTTGATTGATGAAGAAGCAAATGATGGAGAGGATAATGATGGAGATGGATTTATTGATGAAGACCTTTCTGATGAAGGGACATTTCTTATAAAGGCAGAGGGTAAATGTTCTAATAAATCCTCAATTTCACCTTCATCTGCCGAGGAATGGATAGAGGATGCTCTTTATAACCAGAATTCCACATATTTTGCAAAGCCATTTTGCATAAGAGTTTACGAAGATGCTTTAAGTGTTGAGGATTTTGATGCAAGAATTTCAAAACAGGGCACAGTGCAGACAGATATTTATGGCAATGAGATTTACACAGGAATTCTTTTTCCCGGAGATGTTGAGATAACGGTTTATGATGGCACATTTGCTTATGATGTTTATATAAATATCAGAGTGCCTGAGGAAGTTCCTTCTCTTTCACAGAAAAGTGGCTTGAGAGAAACAGGTTACATCAGAGAAATTATTGTCAGGGATATTTATGGAAATGAGATAAACTATTTTTCAAAACCGATTGTTGTAAATTTCAGAAGACCTCTTCTTTCTCTGGACTCTTCCTATATGATTGCTTATTTTTACAATGGAGAGGAGTGGATTCCTGTTGGAGGGGAGAGAGCGGATATAGATGCAGACCAGCAGGTTGGATACGGAAAGCCTCTGATTGTAAGAATAAATCAGAGTGGAATTTTTGAGATTGTTGAGGATTACACTCTGTGGGATGGCGTCCATTCAGGAATTACAAAACTCAAAACCCAGCCAAGAGTTTTTAATCCTGAAAGAGGTTCTCAAAATACAACCGTGATTTCCTTTTTCTTTGCTTCAAACGACTCCCCTTCTGCAATAGGAGATGTGCCTCTTTATGCAGAGGTTCCTGTGAGTATAAAAATTTTTGATATAAGGGGCAATCTCATAAGAAACCTTGTAAAGGATGAGTATGTAAAGTTTGGCTGGGTGCAGGGTTCTTTAATCCAATTTTCATGGGATGGTAAAAATGATAGAGGTCAGTTTGTTGAGCCAGGTTTTTATATGATACAGGTTCAGGCAACAAATGATTTTCCCTGGCTCACTCAGGATAAAGATAAGAATTTTTTTCAGAGAACAGGAGTTGTGGTTGTCAGATAAAAAAGAGGAAAGTGGATAGAGGAAAGAGGATAGCATGAGATTTAAAGCAAAAAATAGAGAAGTATTGATTTTTATTCTATCCTCTATCCTCTGTCTTCTATCCTCTCTCTGGAGTGCTTTTGATGTGAATTATATGTTTGGGGCAAGGGCTTTTGGTATGGCAGGTGCCTATACTGCCTGCGGAGATGTTGATTCAATCCTCTGGAACCCTGCAGGATTGAGCCAGGTTTCATCTTTTGAAGCATCTTTTATGTATTTGAATCCTTTTGGGATTGATGGCCTTTCGCAGGGTTATTTTTCTCTTGCAAAAAAATTTTCAAAAATGACTTTTGCTTTTGGAGGAAGCCAGTTTTTGTGGGAAAATTATTACAGGGAAGAGGTTAAAATTTTTGCATTTGCCCTATCAGGGAATTCTGTTTCAGCAGGATTGTGTCTTAAGTTTATGGAATATAATGTGGATGACATCTCCCCAGATTATTCTTTTTTAGATAGGGTTGGCATTGATGCAGGTTTAAAAATTCCTCTTGGAATTAACTCATCTTTTGGAATTTCAGTTGCAAATTTAAACAAACCCGGGATTTTAAAAATTTCAAAGATAAATCCCCGAGCAGGTTTTTCTTTTTATGTTCTGGATAATTTTCTTCTCTGTCTGGATTTGTGGTCGCAAAATCAAAAAAATTCTTATGCCTTTGGTATGGAATATGAGGTTGTTCCTGGAATTTTTTTTAGAGCAGGTTTGAATAAAATTTCTTTAAATTTTGGATGCGGACTTAGTTTTAAAAAATTTCGTTTTGACTGGGCTTTTCAAAAATTTGATGAAATTTTTTATGACAACCACAGATTTTCAATTGTAATGAAATGGTAGGGAGGGTGAGGTGCTCGTGTTTCTGCCTGCAGGGACGCTCGCGTGAGATGGCTCGCTCTCGGTTCGCTGCGGTCTGGGGTCAAGTTCCTCGCTCTCAGAGCCCTGCTTGGCAGAAATCACTCGCATATAGTGAAAATAGATGGGAATTGATAGATAAAAGATGAAGAAGACCCGATTAAATTGGAGGGATTTATGGAAATAAAATTAAGAAAAACTTTTGTTTTAATTTTGTTATTTTCTATTCTGGGGATTTTTTTCTTTAAAAATTTTCCGTTTAAGTTTTCACCTTTCTCTGCTCCATATAAAGAAATTTCAATAGATGCAGATGCTCTTGACTGGAATAAAGATGATTTAAGAATTGTTGACAGAGACCCCTATATTCCAGGCAGAAGTTCACACATTACTGCAATTTCCTCAAGAAGAACATCCCGCGGGGAAGCATTTGCAATTTTCTATCCTGATTTAAAAAGGCAAAATCCGAAGATTTTTCTTTCAATTGACTTTCTAAAAGGCGGTGTAAAAAGCATAACAGATAAAATTACAACATCACATCCATGGGAAATTCTTGTTGAGATTGAAAAGGGGAAAGCAATTTTAAAAGACAGGTTTAAAAGAGAGTTCCCGTTGGAAATGGGGATAAATTATAGAAGCGGTTTTATTGAGTTTTTGATTCCATGGGAATATATCAATCTTTTTTCAAAACCCAATGAGTTGTTTGTAAATGCAGTTGTTGAAAAGAGTGGCAAGGTCGTTGATATTGTTCCGAATAAAATAAAAAAATTAATGGAAAAAGGCGTTCCACCGATAATACTTACAACAGCATTTTCAACAAAAGTGCTTGGCGCTACAGTTAAATTTGCTCTGGTACATCACGGCAATCAGGCAGTGGGAACCTACACACAGCCTGATGGAGACCTTCTTTACGAAGAAGGGGGAAAATGTGGCTATAACAGAATTATCAAAGCCCATTTTGACACAGGAATTCCAATAAATCTCCATTTAAGCGGCACGGTTATGGTTGGAATTAAGTGGGGATATGATTATGGAGACACAAATCCGAATCACCTCATAGATGGCAAATACTTCCTTGCAAGGGTAAAAGATGGTGTTGATTCAAAACTAATAAATATATTGACCTCAAGTTTTGCCCAGAATATTATGCCCTATGCATACAAGGACCAGAATCAATTTTCAATCTGGTTTGAAAATCAATTGATAAATCATCATTTTGGCATAAGTCAGCCAAAGGTTGCTTGGGTTCCTGAAAGGACATGGGTAAATGACCCGAACATTCAGTGGCATTCAGGCGACCCCTATACAGGGGCAAACAATAATGTAAAGGACAAAACAATGACGGATACATTTTACAGCGAAGGGGTGAGAGCAGTTGTTCTTGATGGTAATCAGCACCACAACTGGTTCCATGACCCTGACCCATCAGGTTCAAATGACAACGGATTCCCGCACAAAATTCTTGATTCTGATGGCTCTTTTTCAGGTCTTATTGCTTTTTTTAACAACCGCGACCTTCAGGACAGAATGTGCTCTGGAAATGGTGTTGATACAGACCTTGCCCCAACCTTAAACTGGATTGCCTCTCTTGGAGATGGGGCAATTGGTGTGTATGGTGATGACCTTGAAAAAGCAGCAGGTTATTCTTCAACCTGGCCCTCGTGGCTTCCGGATGGCTATGTAACAAATCTGTGGGACCTTTTAAATCACTCCTGGATTGAAACAGTAAATCTTGAAACATTTATGAACTGGTTTGAATTCAAATACGATCAGGTGGGGCTTGCTTATTATGAAGGAGGAGATGAATATCCCTCTATTCAAATTCCATTTGGAACCTATGAAAACCCTGTTATGTGGCTTGATGGTGGAGATTATTATCAGAGATGGGATTCTCATGCTTCAGAGGCAGACAGGTTAAAAACTGATGCTCGCTCATACAGGGATATGATGAACGATGGTATGAGTGCAATCTGGGATGCTGAAATGATAACAGGGCAGGATTATAAAACAAATCGTCTCATAAGAGTTGCAAGGGCGGTTTTAGCAGCAGGTCAGTATGAATGGATGTGGCATGATGATTCGGATAATATTTCTGACTGGGAAGAAAAAATGGCAGCACACACAAAAAACGCCTGTTATTATGCAGAAGGTGCAATCTGGGCGTGGGACCCTGCTTCCTATGGAGCAACTGTTCAGAGCAAGGATGTGGATAAAGATGGCACAACAGAATACATTTTGCAAAATGAAAATATAATGGCGATTTTTGAACCTGATGGTGGAAGAATAGTTGCGATGTTTTCAAGGGATTCTTCTGGACAGGGTTATGTAATTATAGGCAATGATGTTGCTGCATGGTGGGGCTGTGGAGGTGACTGGCCTGAATTTTATTGCGACTGGGTAAACGCAGACCATATGGGCGCACTCCTCTGGCATGAGGCAGAAGTAAATGACGGCTATTTCCAGGACACTGGAGACCCTGATAGCCCTTATGGTAGAACAATACCTGATACAGTTTACGATGTTTCAACAGGAGACAATTACATTGCTTTTTCAAAAGACGGCACACAGATGAAAAAAATAACTTTATCAGGAAATAATTCATATTTTGATGTTGAAATAGATGTAAACACCTCTGCTGATTTTACTGACTGGCCTGACAAAAAAAGAGTCATTGTGCAGTTCAATCCAAATTATCTGTATGTGATGAAAGAGGGCAAGGCATCAATATCTGATTTTTCAGAAACTCTTGGTTCAAATGTTATTTATGGAGTTGAAACAACTGAAACAGGAAAAAATATAACAGGATGGGTTTCAATTCCATCTGATTCTGTTGTTGAAAAGTCATATCAACTTTTGACAAGACAGTTTATAATAAAGCACGAGGATGGTTCAAATCCATTTTATATGAAACTTGGCGGTGGGGTAAAACCAGGAACAACCGAGCAATATGGTTTTGTTACAGGAAAAGTTACGGATGAGACCACAGGTTCCGGGATTGCCTCTGTGACTGTGAGCATTGACGGAACTTCTTTTCTTGAGACAACAGATTCATCAGGAAATTACACAATTTCAAATGTGCCTGAAGGCACTTATTCAATGACTGCCTCAAAAACAGGGTATATAACAGGCACACTCTCAGGGGTTTTGGTTGTTGCAAACTCCACAACAACTGCAAATTTTGTCCTCTCCCCTGAGGAATCTGCCCCTGCTTCAGGAAACATCTCAGGTACTGTGAAAAATTCTCAAACAGGGGAATACATCTCAGGCGTGGATGTTCTTCTTGTAGAAAAAAATGTTTCTGTTGCAACGGATTCATCCGGAAGTTTTGCTTTTTCAAACATTTCAACAGGAACATACACCCTTAAATTTTCCAAGTCAGGATACAATTCTCTAACACAAGAAAACATCACGGTTTTATCCGAACAAACAACGTCTGTAAATGTCTCACTCATTCCACAGGCAACACCCACAGGAACAATTTCAGGCACAGTTATGGATACCTCTTCAAACACCCTTTCAGGTGTTATTGTTGAAATTTCACAACTTGGAATAAACACTTATACGGATTCTTCAGGAAATTATTCTCTTGAGATTGCAACAGGCACATACACTATTTCTTTTTCTCTTTCTGGATATAAAACAGCAACAAAAACAGAGGTTCTCGTAACAGAAGGTGCTTCTGTTACTGTGGATTGTCAGATGGAAAAAAATTACTGGACAGGAGATATAAATAAAGATGGAATTGTGGATGGAGAGGATTTGATGCTTCTGGGTTATTCCTATGGCACAGCACAGGGGGAGAGCAGATATAATCAAGATGCAGACCTTGATTCTGACGGAGATGTGGATGCTGATGATATGAATTTGCTTGAGGCAAATTATGGAAAAACAGGAACACCATAAAAATGTAACTCGAGACCCTTGGTCTGCTAAAAATAGAGGACAGAGGATAGAGGATAGAGGACAGTCCGCCTACGCTAAAGCTACGGCGGATAATTGTAGCGGGCGACGTAAGTCGCCAAAATGTAGCTGCAGACCCTTGGTCTGCCAAATAAAATGATATGGAGACAAGAAGATAAAGTGACAAGGAAAAAAGTGGATAGAGGACAGAGGATAGAGGATAGAGGATAGAGGATAGAAAGAAATGTTAAATCACAAATTCCAAATTACAAACCACAGCCCATTTCCAGATGGGCTGGGCCCCGCCCTTTTGAAAAAGGGCGGTGGTTCCAAACAATATCAAAATACCAATGTTCTAAATTC
>JAGHAG010000106.1 GCA_021161625.1 Elusimicrobiota bacterium | reverse complement strand
CTGGAAGGCAAAATTAATGCCAAGATAAGAAACATAGGTTTTTCAGGGTTAAAATTTTTTGGAAATCTTTTTTGCGAAATTAAGAAATCCACAGGAATGGAGATTTCAGGCAAATTTACTAATTTTTTTCTAAATGATCTATTCCTCCCATTTGAGTTTCGGGCAGTTTATAAAAAAGGAGAAATTGCTTTTTTTGATGTTCCTGAAAGCCCGGTAAAACTTTCGGGAAATTTCGCAAAACAAAAAGGAAATTTTAAGATAAAATTTCCGGATTCAAATATAAACATTTCAATTGCAAAAAATAAAACAAGAATTTTTTCGCGGAATATTGATATTCAGAAAATTTTAAGAATTTTAAAAACAGAGGCAGATATTTTTGGGGATATCTGGTGCGATTTAAATTTTGAAAAAGAAAAAACGCACATAGCATTTAAGTCCTCAAAAATTTTTGTGGGCACATTTATCAAGACAGAAGGCAAAGTCAAAATCACCAGGGAATTTTTTTCCCCGGACATAAAAATTTTTTCCCATCCTCAGGGTGATGTAAACCTCGTTAGATACGGAAGTTTATCTAACGGGGTAAAAATTTACGGATTTTTAGCAAAGAGTGTTAATACAGAAAACAATTTTATTATTGAAGGAAATAATTTTAAACTGGAAAAAATTCTATTTGAAGATGGGGAGATTAGGAATTTTAATTTTAATGGAAAGATTGCAATTGGTGGTTTTTTTGAAAATCCTGAAATAACAGCAGAGGGGGCGTGCTCTTTTGAAGTTTTTTCAAAGAATTATCCAGATGCAGTTAAATTCCATCTAAGTTTTTACGGCAAGAAGAACACTTTATTTATAAATGGTGATGGAGAAGTAAAAGGCAAAAAGTTCAAAACCGACGGGAAAATTGATTTTCTAACTGGGAAAATCCGCAAATTTTTAATTAATTTTTATTTTCCACATGAAGGTGTGCCTTTTGTATTGCCAACTCTTCTTCTTGAAAGAAGAGGTTTTTTTGGTCTTGCCAGAAGGAGGGCTTCTTTTGGGAATGTTTCAGGAAAATTTACATTTGAGTGGAGTGAAGAGGAAGGTGGGACTCTTAAGGGAAAATTAAATATAAAAAATGCTAAATTTTCTTATGAAAAAAATCCGTTTACTTCATTTATTTATCCTGATGTTAAGGTGGATGTAGAACTTAATCTGGCAGAAAATGTGGAGTGGCTTTCAAAATCCGGCTCGGCAAAGGTCTACGGAAAGATTCACATAAAAGGGCCACCTTATGTTGTAAACGGTAATTTGAAGAGTGTGGAAGGCAAAATGATATATTTTGGCAAAACCCTTGAAATAAAATATGCAGAGATTGAAATTGCCAGCAATAAAATTTTTTTAACACTTCGTGCCCAGACTTCTGTTTTAAGAAGAAGACCTGTTCCACCCTTTGACTCAGTTGAAGACACAATTGAAATAAATATTGAGAGATCCCCTGTTGATTGTCTTGATATAGATTTAATATCAAAAGAGTTTTCAGAAAAAACAAGCAAGCAGGAGGCCTGGTCCTTGCTTTCTGACAATCCACAGGTCTCTGGCAATGATGAATTTATAAAAGAGGAGTTTGCAAAGTTTATTGATACTGCCTTTATAAATCCAATTTTTTCTCAGATTTTAAAGGAAACTCAGCTTTTTGATGAAGTGAGTGTTAAGGTTCCAGCATTTGAGAAAATTGCACAGGAAAACAAGCTTGATGCTTTAAATAGAATAGACAGAGCAGAACTTTATCTTGGAAAAACTTTTGGTAGAATATATCTTGGCTACAATGTTAATTTTATAAGAGATTTCTCAGGGCTTGATTTAAGACATGGGCTGGAATTAATGTATAGGTTTAAGGGAAGCAATGTTATAAGGGCTCTTTACAGGAGCGATGAGAAGGGCGAGGTTGAAAAATATCTCGGAATAGAAAGGCATATAAGATTTTGATGAAAATTTTAAGAATTTTTATTTTGGCAATTCTGATTTTTGCAGTTCTTTTTATCTCCTTCAGGCACACAAAGAAAGCAATCGTTCAGGATGAATGGGGGATTGACAGAAGCAATTACAGATTTATCATCTGGAGAAGTTTGAAAGAGGGCAGAATAGCAAAAGTTGAAGAAATTATTGACTGGAGAAGTTTCAGGATTTCCACAGGTGAGATTTTAACACTTTATGGACTTTCAAAAGCAATTGAACCGGAAAAAGCCATCACTTTTTTAAAGAAAAACATCATGGGCAAGGAGATTGTTTATTTTGTCTGTGAGACAAATCCTGAGTATTCCGGAATTATTTATGTGGTGGCTTTCTGGGGTAAACAAAAGAAGTGCCTTAATAAAACTTTTTTTGATTTTGGTTTTGCTGATGTGGATATAAAAGATAGATGTTTTTCTGCAAAGGAGTGGTTTGATGCTGGCAAAAACTAAATCAGCCGCACTTTCAGGAGTGAATGCTTATGTTGTTGAGGTAGAAACAGACATATCGCGTGGGTTGCCGTCTTTGACCATTGTTGGTCTGCCGGATGCTTCAATCAAAGAGGCAAGAGACCGCCTCTATTCAGCATTTAAAAATAGTGGATTTTCAATTCCAAACAAAAAAGTTCTTATAAATCTTGCTCCTGCAAACATAAAGAAAGAAGGAACCCAGTTTGATGTTGCAATGGCTGTCGGGATTTTGATTGCAGAAGGTATTGTTAAAAATGAAGATTTTAACAGGGCAATTTTTTTAGGAGAACTTTCATTAAGTGGTGAAATTAAATCCTGTGGCGGAATTTTGCCTGTAATGCTTATGGCAAAAAAGAAGAAGTTTGAAAAAGTTTTTATCCCTTATGGGAATTGTCTTGAAGCAAGCACAGTAAAAGGGGTTAAAGTTTTTGGCATAAAAAATCTTTTAGAACTTGTTATGCATTTGAGTGGGGAAAAAAGGATTGCGGAATATAAACCTGAACAATA
Source organism: Elusimicrobiota bacterium (assembly GCA_021161625.1). Taxonomy (GTDB): domain Bacteria; phylum CG03; class CG03; order CG03; family CG03; genus JAGHAG01. Next base: position 2,278 of record JAGHAG010000106.1, on the reverse strand, counting down.
TTCTCCGCAGGAAGAAATATACCCTGACTTTGCAGATGTGCAAAACCAGAAATTTGCAAAAAGAGCTCTTGAAGTTGCAGCGGCAGGCGGGCACAATGTTTTGATGATAGGTCCGCCTGGTGCAGGCAAGACAATGCTTGCCAAGAGGTTGCCCGGAATTCTTCCACCTATGACAGAAAAAGAAGCAATTGAAACAACCTGTATTTATTCTGCCTGCAACTTGATTCCAGAAGGGCATGGTTTAATAACACAGCGCCCTTTCAGAACCCCGCATCATACAATTTCGGATGTTGCTCTTGTGGGTGGTGGTGCAGATGCTCGTCCTGGCGAAATTTCTCTTGCTCACAATGGCATTTTGTTTTTAGATGAATTTACAGAATTTCGCAGAAATGTGCTTGAAGTATTAAGAGCACCCCTTGAAGATGGGAAAATAACAGTTGCAAGGGTAAAGGCAAGATATACATTCCCAGCAAACTTTATGCTTGTTGCAGCAATGAATCCGTGTCCCTGCGGTTATTTTGGACATCCCACCCGGGAATGTGTCTGCACTCCATATCAGATAAAAAAATACAGAGCAAAAATTTCAGGACCAATTCTTGACAGAATTGATATTCAGATAGAAGTCCCTGCTTTGAGGTTTGATGAAATCTATACAGAACAAGAACAGGAAAGTTCCTCTCAGATAAGGCAAAGGGTTATGAAAGCAAGACAAATCTCCCTTAAAAGATTGAAAAAAGTCAGAGGAGTATATACAAATGCAGCCCTTCCGGAAAGTTTAATAAAAGAATTTTGCAAACTTGATAAATCCTCAATGAAACTGCTTGAAGATGCAGTAAAAACATTTTCAATTTCAAGAAGAGCAGTTGATAAGGTGTTAAAGGTTGCAAGAACAATTGCTGACCTTGATGAAAGTGAGGAGCTCAGACCTCAACACATAGCCGAGGCATTACAATACCGTCTTGAAATTTCAGCATAATGGAAAAATTTTTACTTGTTGCAGCAGAAGAAAAAGGAATTTCACCTGACATTGATGAATTAAAGCAGCTTGCAAGAACAGCGGGGGGGGTTTGTGTTGGGGAAAAGATTTTCAAACTCAAACGCATAAATCCTGCCTATTACATTGGCAGAGGGCAGGCGGAGGAAGTTGCAAAATTTTGTGAAGAATTGAATGCAAAAACTGTTATATTTGACTTTGACTTAAAGCCAAATCAAACACGAAATCTTGAAGGAATAATACCTGCAAAAATTATTGACAGAACCCGCCTTATTCTTGATATTTTTTCAAGACATGCACATTCAGAGGATGGAAAGAATCAGGTTGAACTTGCGCAATTAGAATATCTTTTGCCGAGATTAACTGGCAAGGGGATTTTTCTCATGCAGCAGGTTGGAGGGATTGGCGTGAGGGGTCCGGGCGAGAAGAAGCTTGAATATGACAGAAGAAGAATTGAAAAAAGAATTAGCGTTCTTAAAAGAAAACTGAAGGACCTTGCAAAAAGAAGGCAAATCCAGAGAAGAAGGAGACTAAAATCAAAAATACCAATCGTTGCAATCTGTGGTTACACCAATGCTGGTAAAACAACACTTTTTAATGCTCTGACAAAAGCCCAAGCAACAGCTCAGGATAAACTTTTTCAGACGCTGGAACCCTTAACAAGAAAAGCGAAAATTTTTGATAAAGAGGTTATCTTTGTTGACACTGTTGGTTTTATAAAAAATCTCCCCCCACAACTTATAAATGCATTTCATTCAACGCTTGAGGAAATTGCGCCTGCAGGAATTGTTCTGGTTGTGCTTGATATATCAGACCCTCTGTGGCTTTTACACAGGGAAGTTGTTCTGAAAACCCTGGCTGAACTTGGATTTGATAAAATACCGAAAATTTTTGTTGCCAATAAATGCGACAAACTGCCTCAAAATTTTGTAATAAAAAATGAAAAAAATTTTGTTTATATTTCAGCATTGAAGAAAGAAGGGATTGAGATGTTGAAAAGCAGGATTTACGAAGAGATTTTTGAAAAATGAGAGTGGTTTTTATCCACCTCCTCATCTGTTCGCGATCAGTATAAACAAATACAATAAGATATTGACAAGATTTTTATGCTTTTAGTAGCATTAAAATGGAGGGGGAAAATAAGAAAATAAAATGACCTGCTGAGGGGGACACATTAGGGGAAGATAAAAACCGCAAAGTACAATAGAAAAGATAGGAATAAAGGAATGAGAAAATTAAAAAACCTTTGTTTTATTTTCTATTTTTTAATCAATATAATTCGCG
>JAGHAG010000191.1 GCA_021161625.1 Elusimicrobiota bacterium | reverse complement strand
GCCCCAAACCTTTCACCATAAAAAATTTCAGGATGCCTTTCATATGTCCTTCCCTGATAAACCTGTCCCGGAACCCAGTCAATTGCAATTTTTATATTTCTTCTTTTAAGAACCTTTGCCATCTCAACAAACTTCTGGTAATCTCCATAGGAATCCTGAATTCTGTAGATGTCTGAATGATTGTATCCCCACACACCACCACCAAAATAATCAATAGGCATTGTGTAAATCATATTAACGCCAAGTTCATTGAAATAATCCACCTTCTGAATAATTCCCTTAAAATCCCCACCTGTCATATTTACATCTGATGGCTCATTTGTTGTATCTCCGTTGTAAAACCTGTCAACATTGAGATAATAAATAACCAAACGTCTTGGCCAGTCAAAACTGTAACCACCAGAAATTGGTTCATTTGGCGGGGGATTGAAAACAGGGGAATGTTCTGTAATGTTTGAAACCTCACCATTTTCATTGAAAGAGGCAGAAATGTAAAAATCAACCACCCCATCACTGACCTCATCCCATGTGCCTGTTGATGTAATAACATCCACAATGTTTGAATTGTCTGCTCCATACTGCGCCACATTTCCTGAACCATCATTTTCAAAAACAGCAACCGTAAAATTTACATCTTTCCCGAGAAAAGAGGCACTCCCACCAATTTTTTCAAGAGGAATTGCCCCTTCTATTAGATAATTTGAGGTGTTTGCAGTGTAAGTTCCGTAACCAACTGTATTGAAACCTGAGTCAATCCCTGTAACATCGTGCTGCCCGCTTCTTATTCTTACAATGTATTCCCACGGAACCGAACCTGAGACATAGGTGTCTTCAAGAGGAACGCCTCTTCCAATAAAAACTCTTTCAGAGGATGTTCCGCTGTTGTCAACAGCAATTTCAATAAAGTGCCTGCCATCTCCAAAAGAACCAACAGTTGAAGCAAAAACAAGATAAAAATAGAGATTGTATCTGTCGCAGGTTATGGCAAAAGTTGAAAGATCAAGCTGGGAAGAATTTGCTTTATCTGTTCTGGGGTCTGAAATTTTATCCTGCCAGAAGCCATCACCATTTGAAACAGTGCTGGAATTTTGTGAAAGAGATGGGGCTTGCCAGTCAGAAGTATCTCCATCAATTTTTTTTCTGTTTACATAAATTCCATCAGAAACATCACTCCACTCACCCCAGATGCCTGAATTGTTTTTGGCTCTGACCCTTGCATACCAGTAATACCCTGCTGGAAGATTGTTGAATGTATAACTTTCTACTGTGGTTGTATTTGACGAGAAAACCTGAGAAAAATCTGAATCTGTTGAAACCGCAATCTCGTATTCAGAAATTCCTGCAGGATCAGTTGCTGGTGGCCACCAGAAATATACATTGCCATCCATATCCTCATCACCATTTATTTTTCCGTAATTGTTTGTGTTGAGGTCATCAAAGGGCTTTGAACAAACTGGTTTTGATACTGAAATATAAAAATACCATGTTGTAGAAAAGGTTATCTCTCCTGCTCCATCTCTTGCACCTGCACGCCAGAAATATGTGGTAAGACCTGTAAGGTCTTCTGTGAGATGAAACTCACTTGTGGATGTGTTAACCCTGTATAAAACACTTCCATCCATATTCAGGGATGTTGAAATTTCAATTATGTATGAGGTTATACCACCATCAGAATCAGAAGAGTCCTGCCAGTCAAAATAAGGGCTTAAATCCGTGATTGTGCCTGAAGGGGTAATAAGAGAAAAATTTTGAGGTTCAGAATTTGTTATTGTGCCTGTGGAAAGAATTTTCAATTCAGAAAAAAAGTCAAGTTTGCTATCTGACAGATCTTCCTGTTGGGTGGTGAGTTGCCATTCAGAGTCGTTTAAGGTGAAAGAGGAAATCGTAATAACATCAATTGCTCCTGAAAGAGTTGTGTCAGAATTTTGTGCCAGTGAGGGAGAATTTTTAAAAAGAGCAAGTGAAATTTTAAAAGTTGTTGTTGAGATGAGACCAACTTCGCTTCTTGGGATCTGGGCCTCAAGAATACCTGAATTCTCATAAAAATTGACAACTCCTGAAGTTAAATTCCAGTTTACACCATCATTTACTTCTGCAGTAAAACTTCCTGTTGTGGTTGAATGGAAAATCACCTCTCTTTCCCAGAGATTTTCTCCAAAAAGATTTCCAAGCCACACCCCTGAATCATCGCCTATATCTGAATTTCCACCTGCTTTTGTTGAAAATGTAAGAGCAAACTGATAGTTGTCCTTGCTTGAGGTATTTAAAAGTTTTATTCTGACATAAAGATTATTTTCATCTGCTTTTAAGCGGAATTCCTCAATATCAAAATAAGGGTCAGAGGTTTCTCCTGTTTTGTCAGAGAAAAGAAATTCTCCATTTTCAACTTTTGCCTCATTTTTCCTCTGGGATGAAAGTTGCCAGTCCTGAGATGAAATTAAAAGCGTTTCAGAATAGGTATAATCTGAAGAGGCAAGAGAAGAATCTCTCACTTTAACCCTGCAAAACCACTCCTCGCCTGCGGTTGTGTTCTGGGAAGAAAGGGTTGCTGTGTATGGGGAAGATGCATCTGTTTGTGATGAAATAAAAACCCCGTTTTTAAACCATTCAAAAATATAAGTGAGGGCATCTGAATCCGGATCTTGCGCCCCTTGTGCTTCACAGGTTAAATCATCCGTTGTTGTGGGAATTGAAGGAGAAATTGAAACACTCAAAGGAGCAGAGGGAGATGAATTTAAAACCGTAAATGAAAAAGAGTTATTTCTGGCATAGTTAATATCTGCTGTTCTTAAAGAATATGTACTCCCTCCGCAGACATAAGTTCTTATTCCATTTGCATAAAGGTCAAAGTAGTATTTTACAGTTGTGTTTTTGGTGCATGAAGGGATTCTCGCGAAAATATATTTTTTGGCTCCTGAAAATTTTTCATTGTTCAAGGTTTTTGTGTTTGTTGTAATCCAGCTGTCAGTTGAGTATTTTAAATAAAAAGTGCCAGTTAAATCAGACGGATAAATTTCAAGCATAATTTCTGAGGTCTGGCAAGAGCTTGGGGTCAAAGGGTTTCTCATACTCCCCCATCCTGAAACAGGGGATGTTGATGGGATGTGCATTGCAGTAATCATTGCAGATTGAATTCTGTAAACATAGCAGTTTGTTGAATAAATCACAGCAGATGAATCTGCCCAGTCGCTAACAGATGTGGAGAGATAGGGGGTGGTATCATTGTATCCCTGTTTTATAGCAGAATGCCTTGCTGCATAAATTATACCAACTTTCTCACCAACCTCACACCCAATTTCACTCAAAGGAATCCTCAACTCTCCCCATTTCTGAGAAAGGTCTACTTTAAAATCCTCTCCACGGGTCAAACTGGTCCCATCATCCCAGCTACCTTCATAAAACTTATATCTTGTCATACCTGTAAAGTCCATCTCCTGCCAGCCAATATATCCATTTACAGATATTTTTGCACCCCAGTTCAAAACACGGACATCTGAAGCGGACTTCCATGGGTCATAGTGTCCGCCAGCAGGCACACTTGCATTAAAAATCATAAATTCATAATGAGCTGCCTGCTCTGTATTGTCTGTTTCCTTTTCATAGGGGTCCCCCCTTGCCTTCCAGCCGATATAAAGATATCCTGCGTCATTTGTAACATAAATGTCATTTGCAAGCCCCTCTGTTACCTCATCAAACCATGCAGGTTTCAGGGCTGTTGTTGTGTCAAAATCCACATCTGAATTGGGTTTCATTGCACTTGCTGATGTCTGAGAAGGACTATCTCCCCAGTATAAATCCTTGATTCCATCAACAACAGGTGTAAATGGAGAAACTGTTATGTTTTCCGTTCCAAGAGAAAGAGTTGATTTTACATACTGATT
>JAGHAG010000015.1 GCA_021161625.1 Elusimicrobiota bacterium | reverse complement strand
GGCGTCAGGGACGCTCGCGTGAGATGGCTCGCTCTCCGTCCGCTGCGGACTTATTGCAAAATTCCTCGCTCCCAGAGCCCTGCCTGCCAGAAACCACTCGCAATGTAGCTGCAGACCCTTGGTCTGCTATAAAAGTTAAAAGTGAAAAGTTAAAAATGACAGATGAAGCGAAATACTATTTCCTCATTACCCATTACTTATCTGTTCGCGGTCACGCTATTATAAACAAATACATTTACATCTTGACAGGAGTAAAAATAAATTGTAAATTTGTCATATAAATATGATAAAATATTGTAAATTTGTCATATGAATAAAGATAAAATAATTGAACTTCTTGCAGAATGGAATTTCTGGGATAGAAAAATTGATACAGGAATTCCGAGAAAAAGTTATCTTTCAGGTTTTGTTCGTTTTGTCAAGACAGGAAAAGTTGTCTCTGTGGTAGGAGTCAGGAGAAGCGGAAAGTCAACTTTAATGAAGCAAACAGCAAAAGAATTGATAAAAAATGGAACTTCTGCAAATGATATTCTGATAGTTAATTTTGAAGAACCACAATTTGAGAGTGCAGATTTAGATTTTTTAATCAGGATTTATCAGGCATATCTTGAGATAATAAGGCCTGCTAAAAAACCATTTCTTTTTCTGGATGAAATTCAAAATGTAGAAAAATGGGAAAAGTTTGTCCGCAGTATTAATGAAAAGAAGCAGGCATACATTATGGTATCAGGTTCGTCATCAAAACTTTTAAGTGAAGAACTCGCCAGTGTTTTAACTGGCAGACAGATTTATTTTGAAGTTTTACCACTTTCTTTCAGGGAGTTTCTGAAATTCAGAGGTATAAAGTCCGACAGTGAAAAGAACAGAATTTTGAATGCACTTAAAATCAAGAGATGCCTGCGGGAGTATTTGAGGTGGGGTGGGTTCCCTGAGATAGTTCTCAATAAAGATGAGGAGTTTAAGAAAAGAGTTTTGATAAGTTATTATCAGGACATAATCAGCAGGGATATAGTGCAAAGATTCAGAATAAAAAAGCCTGACAAGCTCAGAACTCTTGTGCAGTATTATCTTACGAACATTTCATCCTATATCAGTTTTAACCGCATTTCAAAATTTATCAAACTGCCTGTGGAAACCGTGAGAAGATTTTCTTTTTATATTGAGAACTCTTTTCTTGTATTTTTTGTAAAAAGATTCTCATATTCTGTAAAAGAACAGGAGAACAGTGCAAGAAAGGTCTATTCAATAGATACAGGTCTGCACAATGCTATTGGTTTGAAATTTTCACAGGATATAGGAAGACTTGTAGAAAATGCAGTCGCATTGAAGTTAAGAACAATGCAGAGGAAATATCCTTTCATTGAGTTTTTTTACTGGAAAAGCCATCATGGAGATAGAGAAGTTGATTTTGTAGTGAAAGAAGGCAGAAAAGTTAAAGAATTGATTCAGGTTTGCTGGGATATAAGTGATGCGAGCACAGAGAAAAGGGAGATTTCATCTCTTTTAAAGGCAATGAAAGTATTTAAACTCAAGCAGGGATTTATCCTTACCGAAGACAGGGAAGACGAAATAAAGATAAAGAACAAAAAAATAATTTTTAAATCTTTGTGGAAATGGCTTGCTGATGAGTCAAATAAATGAGAAGTCCCCATTTTTCACAGATGCCAGACACACATACCACTGTGACTCTGTAACCAGGATTAAGAATTAAGTGGTAAGGATTAAGTCTATCGCTTTGCAGTATTGCAAATTGCAAAAGTAGGGAAATTTGCTAAAATTATTTGTATGTCAAAGAGTGATAAAATCTGGCTTGCTGTGGGAATTCCTGTGTTTATCTTTATGCTTCTTTCAATGGGGAGAGTTTTTTCATATTCCAAAAGCATAAAAGGGAAAAAAGTTTATGAGTGCAAAAAATACAGAATTTCTCTTGAAGGGGGAAGTTTTTTAAGTTTCTGGCGGAATTTTTACAAAATAAAAAAAGAGCAGGGTTCGGACCTTTATATAAATGTTAAATGCCCACAGGAAACTCTTTATGCAATGGTGAATTTTTACATTTACAACATAAATCCACAGAAAGCCAAAGTTTCAGGAGCAGCTCATACGGATATAAAAAGAGGAAGAAACAGCATAAATTTTGCAATAAGGGTTGGCAGCAGAAAAAACATAGTCTTAAAAATTTCTGACAGATGATAGAGGTTAAGGTTTTAAAGGTTTTATTTGATTTTACAACAGCATCTGCTGTTGTGTTTCTCTCTGACATGGAAGAGAAGAAAACCCTTCCAATATGGATAGGGCTTTTTGAAGCTCAGGCAATTCAGGCGGCTTTAAGAGGGGAAGTTTTCTCAAGACCCCTGACTCACGACCTTCTAAAAAATGTCATAGAGTCATCAGGTGGAAAACTGAAACATATTTTAATTCACAAACTTGAACACAACACTTATTTCAGCAGAATTTTTGTTGACAGGGGCGGAGCTATTATAGACATAGATGCAAGACCTTCTGATGCAATCTGCCTTGCTCTTAAAAGCAGTGCAAAAATTTATGTAAGCAGAGAGATTTATGAAAAATTTGAAGACATTTTAAAAATGGAAGAAAAAATGAAACAGGACTTTGTTTCAAGTTTCCTCAAAAGCATAGACAAGGATGATTTAAAAAAAGCATGAAAAAAATTGCTGTTTATCCAGGAAGTTTTGACCCCATAACATACGGACATCTGGATGTTATAAAAAGAGCAAGTATTGTTTTTGACGATATAATTGTTGCTGTGATTAAAAATCCATCCAAGAAGTTTCATTTTACTGCTTCGCAGAGAATTGAGATGATAAAAAAAGCCCTGAAGGAAGAAAAAATAAAAAATGTGAAAAAAGTGGATTATTTTAATGGACTTCTTGTTGAGTATATGAAAAAAGTAAAAAGCAAACTCATCATAAGGGGACTTCGTGCGGTGAGTGATTTTGACTACGAATTTCAGATGGCTCTTATGAATAGAAAACTTATGGATGTGGATACTGTTTTTTTTATGACAGACGAAAAATTTGCATATTTAAGTTCATCGCTTGTAAGGGAAATTGCATTTTCCGGTGGAAATGTTACGCAGTTTGTTCCCCGTTCAGTAGCAATTTATTTAAAAAGGAAGGGAGGCAAAAGATGAATTCTCTTATTCTTGCAGTTTTTTGTCTTGCTTTTTTTATTTTTGGATACAATTTTTATAGAAGGAAACTTACAACTCTCTGGGAAGTTTCAGAACAGAACCCAACCCCTGCGCATAAGAATTATGATGGAGTTGATTATGTCCCTGCAAAAAACTGGGTTATTTTATTTGGACATCACTATGCCTCAATCGCAGGAGCAGGTCCTATTCTGGGACCTGTTATTGCCTGCGCTATCTGGGGCTGGTTTCCTGCTGTCATCTGGATTGTTTTTGGAAGTGTTTTTCTGGGTGGAGTTCATGATTTTTCCGCTCTTATGATTTCTTTGAGGAATGAAGGCAAATCCGTTGCAGATATTTCTGAAAAAGTTTTAGGTAAAAACGCAAGAATCTTTTTTTCAATTTTTGTAATTCTCGCACTCATTCTTGTGGATGCGGTTTTTGCAATAGCAGCAGCAAAAACCCTTGTAAAAACAGCCCAGATTGTTATTCCGACATTTTCCCTTATCATTATTGCAGTGTTTACAGGTTTTATGATTTACAAATGGAAGGTTCCTGTCCCGCTTGCAACAATCATTGCCCTGGTCTTAGTGCTCTTTTCTCTTTATTTAGGATATAAAAATCCTGTTGGTTTGAGCGTTGAAAATCCTTTAAAATTGTGGATTGTGATTTTTCTTGTTTACGGGGGTATTGCATCACTCCTTCCTGCAAATTTACTTCTTCAGCCCCGGGATTATCTTTCTTTCTACTTTCTTTTTATCGGGCTTGCAATTGGATATGTGGGGCTGTTTTTTTCACGCCCTCCCATAAATGCTCCTGCTTTTATCTCATTCAGCACAGCAAGAGGAATGCTATGGCCGACAATGTGCATAATTATTGCCTGTGGTGCAATTTCAGGATTTCACTCCCTGATTTCATCGGGCACAACTGCAAAACAATTAGCAAGTGAAAAAAATGCCTACAAAATTGGATATGGGGCAATGATTTTTGAGGGGGTTCTTGCAATTCTTGCACTTATCAGTGTTGTTGCAGGGCTTAAATGGAGCGGGATAAATTCCTATCCTGCAATGGTAAAAACAGGCGACTGGATAGGAACTTTTGCAACTGGTTACGGCAACATAACAAAGCCAATTCTGGGGACATGGGGTGCTTTTGTTGCAATGATTATTTTAAATTCATTTATTGTTACAACTCTTGATTCTGCCACGAGAATAACCCGCTATGTTTTTCAGGAGTTATTTGGTGAAAAATTTAAAATAGGTCTATTTAAGAAAAGTTTACCCACGACAATTGTTATAATTCTTATTGCTTACTGGTTTTCAACAGGTCCGCAGAAGAGAATCTGGCCCATGTTTGGAGCATCAAACCAGCTTCTTGCCGGGCTTGTTCTTCTTGTTGTTACAGTGTGGCTTAAAATAAAAAAGAAAAAAAACCTTTACACAGCAATTCCAGCAGGGTTTATGCTTCTTACAACCGCATTTGCTCTTATTCTGGAGATGAAAAAAAATTTTGCTTCAAACAATCTTCTCTTTGGAACTGCGCTAATTTTATTTGTGGCAAGCATCCTGATGATATGGACAGCAATTGAAAAAATTTTTAAAGTAAAAAATGGTTAAAACTTTTGTCCTTGATACAAATGTTCTGATTCACGAACCTACAAGTATTTTTTCTTTTGCTGACAATGTTGTGGCTATTCCTATTATTGTTGTGGAAGAACTGGATAATTTAAAGCGTGTAAATGACGAAAGAGGAAAAGCAGCAAGAACCGCTTCGCGCCTCATAGATGAATTGAGGTCAGAGGGCAATCTCATACAGGGCGTGAAAATGAAAAATGGGGGAATTTTTAAAGTTGTAATTCCTGAAAAAATAAAAATTCATGAATTTCTTGAAAAAAATGCAGACAACATGATTCTTGCCACAGCCCTCACTCTTCAGGAAAAAAGTGAAAAGGTTATTTTCATTTCAAAAGACATAAATATGAGAATAAAGGCGCAGGTTCTTGGTCTTGAAGTTCAGGATTATGAAAAGTCAAAGGTGGACTTTTCCACTCTTTATCAGGGTTGGAGGGAAGTTAATATAAATGCGGATGTAGTAAATAAGTTTTATTCTGAAGGGAGCATTGCTCTGGAAGGAGATTTTCTTGAAAATGAATTTTTGATTTTAAAAAGTGTTGCAAATCCAAAGCAGACAGCCCTTGCAAGATTTCACAGGGGTAAGGTTGTAAAACTTTCAAATTCAAAGGCAATTCTCTGGGGAGTAAAATCCCGAAATGTTCAGCAAACTTTTGCAATTGAATCACTTCTGGATGATTCAATAAAGTTGATTGCATTTATTGGTATTGCAGGAACAGGAAAAACACTTCTTGCCCTTGCAGGGGGGCTTGTAAAGGTTTTTGACGAAGAAGTTTACAAAAAGTTGCTAATTTCCCGACCTGTAATTCCGATGGGGCGGGACATAGGTTATTTGCCAGGCACAAAAGAAGAAAAACTTGCACCATGGATGAGAGCAATCTATGACAATTTAGAATATCTCCTTTCTTCATCAAAGAAAGATTTTACAGGGGAAGACCTCGCCTCGCAGATTGACTGGCTTTATGACACAGGAAAACTTGAAATTGAAGTTCTCACTTACATAAGAGGAAGAAGCATTCCCAGACAATTCATAGTTGTGGATGAAGCACAAAATTTAACACCCCATGAAATAAAAACAATAATTTCCCGGGCAGGGGAAGGGACAAAAATTGTTCTTACAGGAGACCCCTATCAAATTGACAATCCATATCTTGATGCTTCATCCAATGGATTAACCTATACAATTGAAAAGTTTAAAGGGCAGGAGGTTTTTGCAACAATCACCTTTATAAAATCTGAGAGAAGTCCTCTTGCCCAGTTGGCAGCAGAAATACTCTAATGACCCCGCAGAGTTTTTCAGAAATGAAGATTGACCTTCACCTTCACACATTTTTTTCAGATGGTACCTACAGTCCTGAAGAAGTTATAAAAAGGGCAACAGCCATAGGGCTCTGCGCAATTGCAATAACCGACCATGATATAACAGACGGGATTGAAAGGGCTATTATTGCAGGTGCAAGATACGGGGTTGAGGTTGTTCCTGGCATTGAACTTTCAACAGAGGGTCTTGATGATTCAAGTGAAGAGATACACATCCTGGGCTATTACATAAACTGGAGAACCCCATATTTTCAAAAAAAACTTGCTCTTTTTAGAAAAGCGCGCCTTGCCCGTGCGCATGAAATCTGCGATAGGTTAAATAAACTTGGAATTCCAATAAACAGAGATTTTATTTTTGACATAGAGGGACGAGGGGCTGTGGGCAGAATGCATATTGCAAAGGCACTTGTTGCAGGGGGATGGGTTGATACAGTGGATGAGGCTTTTCAGAGGTATCTCATAAAAGGCAAGCCTGCTTTTGTCAGGAAGATAAGATTTTTGCCTGAGGAAGCAATTGAACTTATCCTAAAAGCAGGTGGAATACCAGTTCTTGCCCATCCAAAGTTTGGTGCTTCAAAGAAAAGAATTGTAAAATACCTTGTAAAAAAAGGGCTTCTTGGAATAGAAGCATATTACATAAAGCACACCCCTGAGGAGACCGAAAAATTTCTCCAGTGGGCAAAGGAGTTTGATTTAATGGTTACAGGTGGCTCCGACTGCCATGGAGAGGTTCCAGGAAGAGAAGAGCAAATAGGGAAAATTTCAATTTCCTATGAGCACCTTTTCAAGATGAAAGAGTATAAGTTTCTGTCAATACGCAGAACAATGAGGATTTTATCGCATCGGAAATTGTAAATTTCCGATGGATAAGGTAAGATTTTTTATAAAATGTGGAATGAATTTTTTAAGATAGTCAGGGAATAGACGAGGATTTATGAAGATAGTAAAAAATATAAAAGAAAATGGGGGTTTCAGGGGGCATAGCCCCCTGACTATCTTGGAAAATGACGCTTGCTGATTTTTATAAGGCATATTACGGAAATAAAAGAATAAGGGAAATAATCAAATCCCAGTTAGAAGATGCTTTATTTTGTGTTGGCTCAGGTCCGGCACTTCTTGCAAAAAACTGGGCATTTCCTGTGAAACTCGTTCCAAAGAAGAAACTGGATATTCTTTTAGATGAAGGACTTGATATTTTCAGACCTGTTGCATCCACCAGTGAAAGTTTTTACATCTTCTGGGACCTTGAGTATTACAACAGAGATGACAGGGGATATATTTACAGAAATCAAAATCAGGTTTTTAAGAAGATGCAGGTAATAAAGGATGAAATTAATAAAATTTTTGATGAATACAAAATCAAATACATTCTTGATGTAACAGCCTCGGGTTTTCACTACTGGATGAAAATTTCAAAAAAATCTTCTGTGTTTAAGAATTTTTCTGAGAGCGGTTTTTTGTCTGAAAGTATAAAGGAAAAATATCTTGACCCTGACCCTGAAGATTTAAAAAAGAAAGAAAAAATCTCTTTACAGGAGGCAATGGCTTATGATTGTGCAGGAAAAATTCTTGAATTTGTGACACACATTTTAAGAGGACGACTCAGGGATTTTCCTTTGCAAATTACAATTTCCGATGCCGCAGCTCCTGGAATGTTTGAGGGTTTTTCTTCGGATATAACACAGTATGGTCATCCAATGTTTATGAGGGTTTTCAGGGTGATTGCTTCCCTGCATCAGAAAAACATAATGTTCCATGGTGGCAATTTACCAGCAATAAATGCTGTGTGGGGCAGGGATGACACTCTGGAAGATATCTTGGAGAGAATGTGGAATTACAGAAAATCCCTTGCATTTTTTGAAAATTTTAATTTTGAACTGGATTTTTCAGATGAGGGTTTTTCAAAACTTTATGAGGATTATATGAAAAGTTCTGTTTCCAGAATTCACCGTGAGTTTGAAAATGCACCACCTGAGAAAATAAAGATACAGGAAGAACCTGAAGAGGTAAGAATTTTTTTTGAAAAAGAAAGAGCAAATCCCTGCCTTCTGGACCCTTTTTATTTAAGAAAAATAATTTCTTTTTATGCCAAACAGGGCGCTCAGAGAGTTAAAGGCATTATGTCTCTTATTGCCCGTTATTATGAAGATGAGGCATTTAACTGGTATGACCCGGTAAAGATGAGGGGAATTGACTGGAAGAAATATGACGCAAAACAGGCAGCAAATTTCTGGGGCAGAGTTTACTTTACACAGTTTATTTTAGATAATATAGCCGAACCTTCAGGGGTGCTATACCCGAATATGTTAGACCTGAAAAACCCCTTCAGGTTCGGAAAAAAATGATAAAATGATATGGAGACAAGAAAATAAAGTGACAAGGGAAAAAGTGGACAGAGGATAGAGGAAAGCGGATAGGTAGTATGTCATTCCTGCGGAAGCAGGAATCCAGAAAACGGAAGTCAGATGTCAGAAGTCGGAGGTCGGAGGAAGAAAACAAACCTTGTAGCGACCCCTATCCACTATTCGCTATTTGCTGTTTGCTAATTTGAGATTGGAGGAGAGATATGGATAATAGATTTACACAGAGAGCCCAGAAAGTTTTATACACTGCCAATGAATTTGCAAAGGAGATGAACCACTCCTTTATTGGAAGCGAACACATTCTTTACGGTCTTTTAAGAGTTGAAGGTTCGGTTGCCTTAAATATTTTGAAATCTTTTGGCATAGACAGAAATCAGGTTATAACAGACATAAAAACCTTTCTTGGCAGGGGAGACAGTCTGATTCAAATCGGACCAATTCCTTTTTCACCTCATGCAAAAAGAATAGTAAAACAGGCAGTGGAAGAGGCAAAAGGACTTGACCAGCCATTTGTTGGCACAGAACACATTCTGCTTGCAATTTTAAAGGAGGAGAGTTGTGGTGCAGCGCAGATTTTAAGGTCCCGGGGTATAAATTACGAAAATGTTATTGAGTTTTTCAACAAACAGTATTATTCTCCGAATGAAAAAGAATGGTTGTTTGGCAGTGATATACCAGATGATTCAGGTCCACAATACAAAGCAAAGAACACAAAAAAAGTTGTCACAAAAACAACCATGCTTGAGAAATTCAGTCGGGACCTCACAAAAGAGGCAAGGGAAGGCAAACTTGACCCTGTTGTTGGCAGGGAAAAGGAAATAGCACGGGTTATTCAGATTCTCTGCAGAAGAACAAAAAACAATCCTGTTTTAATAGGAGACCCTGGTGTTGGCAAGACCGCAATTGTAGAGGGAATTGCCCAGAGGATTGTTTCAGCAGATATCCCTGACATAATTTCTGACAAAAGGGTAATATCCTTAAATCTTGGTTCAATTGTTGCAGGCACAAAATACAGGGGAGAATTTGAAGAAAGGATGAAAAAAATTTTAGAAGAAATTCATGCAGCCAAGGGTAGGATAATTTTGTTCATAGATGAATTACACCTGATTGTTGGAAGTGGTTCTGCAGAAGGCGCCCCTCTTGATGCGGCAAATATGCTAAAACCAATGCTTGCAAGAGGGGAACTTCAGTGCATAGGTGCAACAACCCTAAATGAATTCAGAATGTACATTGAAAAAGATGCTGCTCTTGCAAGAAGGTTCCAGCCCATTATGATTGACCCACCCACGGTTGAGGAGACCGTAAAAATTCTTATGGGTTTAAGAGAAAAGTATGAACAGCACCACAATGTAAAATACACGGATGAAGCACTGATTGCAGCAGCAAGACTCTCTGACAGATACATAGCAGACAGATTTCTGCCTGACAAGGCAATTGATTTGATTGATGAAGCAGGCAGTGATATGAAATTAAGAACAACAAAAAAACCGAAAGAAATTCTTGACCTTGAAAAAAAGTTGGAGCAGATAGAAACCAACAAGCAGAAAGCCATAAACAGACAGGAATTTGAGAAAGCAGCATTTTTGAAAAAGCAGGAAGAAAAAATTTTAAAACAAATAGAAACCCTGAAAAAAGAATTTGCAAGAAAGAAAGAAATCCCTGTTATAACAGAGGAAGATATTGCACGGATTGTTTCAAACTGGACAGGAATTCCTGTTTTCAAACTCACGGAAAAAGAGACACAGAGACTTCTCAACATGGAAGAAGAATTGCACAAGGACATTATCGGGCAGGATGAGGCAATAGAAACAGTTGCAAAAGCATTGAAGCGTTCCAGAACAGGTCTTCATGAGAGGAATCGCCCTATAGGAAGTTTTTTGTTTCTTGGACCCACAGGCGTGGGAAAAACCCTTCTTGCCAAAACCCTTGCAAAGTTTCTTTTTGGAAATGAAAGTGCACTTATCCGTATAGATATGAGTGAGTACATGGAGAAATTTACAGTTTCCCGTCTTGTGGGTGCTCCACCTGGATATGTGGGGTATGAAGAAGGAGGAATTCTTACAGAGCAAGTAAGAAGAAAGCCCTATTCGGTTGTTCTTCTGGATGAAATAGAAAAAGCGCATCCTGATGTTTTTAACCTTCTTCTTCAAATAATGGATTCAGGTTTTATAACTGATTCTCTGGGTCACAGGGTAGATTTCCGCAATGTAATACTTATTATGACAAGCAATCTTGGTGTAAAAGACACTTTTTTGAAGAAAAGCATTGGCTTTTCGGACAAAGATGAATCTTTCAATTTTGAGAAACTCAAGGAAGATATCCAGCAGGAAGTAAAAAGGCTTTTCAGACCGGAGTTTTTGAACCGTCTTGATGCAATGGTTATATTCCATCCCCTCAGCAAATCCCATATCAGCGAGATTCTGGAACTTTTCTTAAGAGGTTTAAAGCAAAGGCTTCAAGAAAAAGGAATTGAAATTGAATTTGATGGAGAATTAAAGAAACGCCTCATAGAGGAGAGTTTCAGCCCCACGCAGGGAGCAAGACCCTTAAAGAGAACAATTCAGGAGAAGATAGAAACTTTACTTTCAGACAGCATTTTAAAGGGCGAAATTAAGGAAGGGGATAAAATTATTGCAAAATTGAAAGAGGAAAAAATTGTTTTTGACAAGAAAAAATAAAAAAGGTGTGACCCTTGTTGAATTGATGATAACCGTAACCCTTATTCTGCTCGGTCTCATACCACTCTTAAAAATGTTTATAAGTGCGGTTACAGGAACGCAGATGACAGGTTCAGCAACAGTTGCAGACAACATTGCAAAGCAGATGCTTGCAGAAATTTCCCAGAAAAAATGGGATGAAAAATGCACTGTAAAAGGTGAATATATATCACTCACCTCAGCAAGTGATCCTCTTGGCACTGATGCAGGTGAGGATGCAAATGACAAGACAACCTTTGATGACATTGATGATTACAAGGGCTGGGAGGAAATTCCACCAAGGGACCTTTCAAACAAACCCATTCCGGGTTATGAAGGATACCAGTTGAAAGTTGATGTTATTTATGTTACAGACCCCACAACAGGAGTAACATCATCTGCCTCAAAAACAGATTTCAAGCAGGTTACAGTTACTGTTTTCTGGCAGAAAACCGGTGCAGCAAATCGTTATTCAGTAAAGAGGTCAAAAATTTTTTACAATGGCATTAAATACTAAAAGAAAAAATTTTGGGTTTACACTTGTTGAGCTGCTTATAACAATGGTTATTCTTGCAATTGTGTTTTTACCGCTTGCAAAAATTATGACAAGTTCTTTCAGAAGCTGGTGGTTTTCAAAAAGGAAAATGACAATACAGGAAGATGGTCGCGAAATAATGAGTTTCTTAAGAAAGGAGGTAGAATCTGCATTCAGGTTTTCTCTTGGAAGTTATGTTTACAACGGCGGTTTTGAGGAGAGATATGAAACTGAAAACATACCAGCCGGATGGGTTCTGGCAAATGCAGATTTTGAGATGACAGCAAGTTCATCTCTTGTTTATTCAGGTTTCAGTTCTGTTTTGCTTCATCCTGGTGGAAGTGTTTACACAAAACTTTTAGATGCTTTCAAGTTTGATGTTCCAACAGATCTGAATAATGTTGTTTTCAGTTTCAAGGCAAAAACTTCCACTACAACCCCTTCTGATATTACAGGGGAAGTAATGCAGGCAGGTTCACCTGTTATTACTGTTTCTGCTACTTCTGTTTCCACTTCAACCTGGCAGACAATTGTAACAACTGCAACCCTGCCACAGGGAGATGACTATTATGTTGTTATAAGGACAAATAATGGTAATATCTGCGTGGATGAAGTTTCCCTGATTCCTCAAACATCAATTCTCGTTCATCCCACAAAATCTCCCACCATGCTTCTTGATGGAAAACCTGCCTACATATATACATCACAGTTGTTCCACTCTGCTGATGTGTCAGCAGGTTCTTCTGTTGGTTACAATCAATCTGCCATAAGAGTTGAAAGTCGCACCTCAAAAAGTGGGGCAACCATTAAGCGCCTTCTTTTGTATACAATACAGAGTTCAGGAGATACCTTAAAGACAAAGTTTTACAACGCTCTTGGCGAAAATATAAATATGCTTGAATTTATTCTGGATTCTACCCAACTTTCAACAAAAGGTCCTGATGTTCCAGTAACGATTATTTTGAAGATGGAGACACCTGTTACAGGTATGGGTGGGAAAAAAAATATCTACTATACTTTGAGAACAACGGTGTATCCAAGACAATAAGGGTGGAAAAATGTTTAAGGTAAAAATGAAAAATAAAAAAGCACAGGCAATTGTGATTGCAGTAATTGCAATTGTTTTTATGGCATCAATTGGTTTTGCTCTGCTTTTGTGGTTTAAGGCAGAATCAATGCAAACCGCTCAGAAAAATGTTCATGAAAAAACAGAACTCTATGGCAGAGAAGGCGTTGATTACGGTATATACTGGCTCACCGTTGGTACCGCCACTTATCAATGGGGCAATCTCAAAAACTCTTCCCAGACATTTACCTTAACAATGGAAGACGGCACAACAGTTCAGGTCACCATTGAAGATGTGGGAGAAATGTGAGAGATGACGAAACATTATATCATTGGAATTATTCTTGGAATTCTTCTTTTTTTCGGCATATATTCTTTTATAAAAAGAAGGATTTATATTCCACCGGAAAGGCAGGAAGAGTTTGCAACGATTTTCTATTCAAAAGCAAAAAAACTTGAAAAAAAAGGTGATTCCCTTTCTGCAATAAAAGAATACTGGAAGGTTGTAAAAAAATGCCCGCTTTCCTCCCGTGCAGAATTATCACTTTTCAGGATTTTTGAAATATATGAAAAGAAAGATGAAAAGAAAATGGTAAAAATCGCAAATTATTATCTTAAAAAATTTGCAAAAAAAAGAGGTTCCGAAGTTGCCTGCAGGGTGGGGAAGTATTTTCTTTCTTTAAATGACTTCAAGAATGCTGAAAAATTTTTTAAATACGCGGTAAATGTGGCAAGTTCACCTGAATTTACAATTAAAGCATACGAAATGCTTTCAGAAGTTTATTACAGAAAGGGTAAATACAGAGATGTTGTCTCCCTTAATGAAAAGATAATTTCAAAACTCGGGAAAAAAGTAAATGTTGACTTTTTTCGTATATTGAGTTTGAAGTGTTACTGGAAAATGCAGGACTACAAAAATGCCTACAATGAAGCAAAGAAGATTGGGAATACTTCTCTTTCTTTTGTAAAGAATGAAATTTTATTCTGGAAGGCAATTGTAAAATTTGAACCCGACAACGCAAAAGCGGTTATGTCTCTGGGAGATGTTTATTTCAGAATGGGTTTCAGAAATCAGGCATACGATTTGTGGGATAGGGCATATCGTTTAAATCCTGATGACCCTGAAATAAAAAAAAGACACGCAAGAAAATGAAAAAAAAAACTTTTTATACATATTTGTTTTTGTAATTGGCTTAATTTTTCTTATAATTTTAAATCCCGCTAAAAAAACAAAGAAGGAAAAAGTTTACCAGAAGAAACCTCTTCCTATGGATACTGTTCCCAGAAAGGATATTTTCCTTGAGGTCCGAGAAGTTATTGATGAAAAAAATTTTCTCCTTGCAGAGAAAATTTTAAAGGATTTTATAGCAACAGAGCCTGGAAAAGACAAACTATATGAGGCAAAATTCATGCTCGCCTATGTTTATCTTTCGCAAAACAGGAACAGGGAAGCACTTAATTTGTTTGAAGAGATTTCAAACTTAAAAAACCCGCACAAAAGGAGTGCGGATGCAACTTTTATGGCAGGCATTCTTTATGAAAGAAAATTTAATGACAGAAAAAATGCCAGAAGATATTATGAAATGTATCTTGAAAAATGGCCACAGAGACGCCTTGCAAAAAAAGCACTTGAAAAACTAAAAAAGTTAAAATAAGGATGTTTCATCTAAAATCTGAATTTAAACCTTCCCCTGCGCAGAAAGAGGCAGTTTCCCGATTGCTTAAACATTTTGAAACCAAATCCCATCCTGCAACGCTTTTAGGGGTGACAGGTTCAGGAAAAACCTTTACTATGGCTGTTTTGATAAAGGAACTTTCACTTCCCACAATTGTTATATCCCACAACAAAACCCTTGCTGCCCAACTTTACACAGAATTAAAAACTTTTTTTCCAGAAAATGCTGTCTGTTATTTTGTATCCTACTATGATTACTACCAGCCTGAGGCATACATCCCCCAGACAGACACATACATTGCAAAAGACGCCTCCATAAATGAACAGATAGACCGACTTCGCCTTCAGGCAACATCTCATCTTCTTTCAAGAAAAGATGTCATAATTGTTGCAACGGTTTCCTGCATTTATGGAATAGGTTCACCTGAAGAATGGCAGGAACAATCGTTAAAAATTTTCAAAGGGCAGATAATATCCCCTCAGGAAGTTTCAAAAGCACTTGCTTTCATTCAGTACGAAAGAAACGACATGGAACTTTCCTCAGGAAAATTTCGGCTCAAAGGGCAGGTTCTTGAGGTTTTTCCCCCTTATGCTCAGGAGCCTGTAAGAGTTATATGGAACAAAGACAGGGTTGACAGAATTTATACCTTTGATGCAATCAACTTTATAAAAAAACAGGAAATTGAAAGCATTATAATTTTTCCAGCAAAGTTTTTTGTTACATCACCTGTAAGGCTTGAAGAGGCAATAAAAAGCATAAAAGAAGAACTGGAAGAAAGGGTAAAATTTTTTAAGAGGGAAAAGAAGTTTCTTGAAGCAGAAAGGTTGCTTCAAAGAACAAGGTATGACCTTGAAATGCTAAAAGAAACAGGATACTGCCACGGGATTGAAAACTATTCAAGGCATCTTTCAGGACGGCTTCCTGGAGAACCGCCCTATTGCCTTATGAATTATTTTCCTAAAAATTTTCTTACGATAATTGACGAATCTCATGTGACAGTTCCTCAGTTAAGGGGAATGTGGGCAGGGGATTTTTCAAGAAAAAAAACCCTTGTTGAGTTTGGATTTCGTCTTCCTTCTGCAATTGACAACCGACCCCTTAGATTTGAAGAATTTAAGAGTTTGCTTGACAAAGTTTTATTTGTTTCAGCAACCCCTTCTGAATATGAAATAAAAGAAAGCAAGGGCGTTGTTGTTGAGCAGTTGATAAGACCCACAGGACTTCCTGACCCGCCTGTAATTGTAAAACATATGAAAGGAGTTGCAGATGACATTTTAAAAAACATAAAAGAACTAAAAAAGAAAAATCACAGAGCCCTGATTGTAACTCTTACAAAGAAAATGGCAGAGGATTTAAGTTCCTTTCTGCTTACCAGAGGGATAAAATCTCAGTATATCCACTCTGATTTGGGAACTCTTGAAAGAATTGAAATTCTGAAAAAACTGAGGCAGGGAGTTCTGGACTGCGTTGTTGGTGTAAATCTTTTGAGGGAAGGGCTGGACCTTCCTGAGGTCTCAAGGGTTTTAATTTTAGATGCGGACAAAGAAGGATTTTTAAGAAGCAAAACCTCAATAATTCAGATTGCAGGTCGTGCTGCAAGAAATCTTGAAAGCAAAGTAATTCTTTATGCAGAAAAAATAACCCCTGCAATGAAAGAGGCAATAGAGGAAATGAAGAGAAGAAGGCAGATACAGATTGAATACAACCGAAAGCACAAAATCCAGCCAAAAACAATTGTAAAAAAAATTGCTGAAAATGAGGAGTTTATTCAGAAACTGAAAGGAAGTGCTCTGAAATACGCCTATGAGGATGTTCCTTTAAGTCCAACACCACAGATGATAAAAGCCCTTGAAGAAGAGATGAGACAGGCGGCGGAAAATCTTGATTTTGAAATGGCAATAATTTTAAGAGACAAATTGAAAAAACTAAAAAAGAGGATATAATGCTCCCCATTTGTCAAGACACAAATACATGATGCTATTGACACTTGAAAAAAAGTTTTATAATACATAAGTATGAACTGGAAAGTTATGGTTGCTTTTTTGGGAGTTTTTCTCATAAACTCCTGTGCAAGGGTGAAAAAGCTTTCACCTGAAGAAGAGGCACGTCTTGCTGCTGCTGATGCAATTCAAAAAGCCGAAGAATTTATAAAGCAGTGTGAAGAGGAAGAAATAGATGTCTCAGAGGCAAAAACTCTACTTGACGAGGCAAAGGATTATTTTAATGAGGCAAACTGGAAGATGGCAAAGGAAAAGGCAGATAGAAGTTTCAAACTTGCAGAAAAATTAAGGAACGAAGCGCTTGAAGCAAGAAAAAAACTTATGGAAGAAGCCCAATCTCGTATGGAGGAAAAACTTCCCTCATCTTATACTGTGGGAACATGGGAAAAAGACAGGGACTGTCTCTGGAACATTGCCAAAAAGTCAGAAATTTACAACGACCCATGGCAATGGAAAAAAATTTATTTTGCAAACAGAGACAAAATAAAAGACCCTGATTTGATATATCCGGGGCAGGTTTTTAAAATACCAAGATAAATTGACAACAAAATACATTTCAATTAAATCGCAGAGAGAAATTGCCAATATATTTGGTCCTTATGATGAGAATGTGAAAAATCTTATGAAAACTTTTGATGTTAGAATAAGACTCAGGAAAAATCGTATTGAAGTTACAGGCAAATCAGAAGATGTTGACGAAGCAATTTCAGCAATTGTTGCTCTCCGCCAGCAGGGTGAAAAAATTACGGATAAAAAATCACCGATTTCAGAAATTTCAGAAGGTGCAATTTTAAAAACAGTCAGAGGTGATGAAATTTTTCCGCAAACGCGCTCACAGAAAAAATATGTGAAGGCAATGAACTCAAATCCCATAACAATTGCAACGGGTCCTGCAGGCACAGGGAAAACATTTCTTGCTGTTTGCTGTGCTTTAAAATTTTTTTTTGAAGGTAAATTTTCAAAAATTATTCTTTCCCGCCCTGTGGTTGAGGCAGGAGAAAAACTTGGCTTTTTACCCGGTGACTTTGAGGAAAAAGTTTATCCATACCTTGCCCCAATTTACGATGCTTTTATTTTTTTAATAGGTGCCCATGCCTTTAATAAATACAAAAGAACAGGGGTCATAGAAATAGTCCCTCTTGCCTATATGAGAGGAAGAACCCTTGACAATGCATTTATAATTCTGGACGAAGCACAGAATACAACAATTGCGCAGATGAAAATGATTTTAACACGACTTGGTCCAAATGGTGTGATTGTTGTAAATGGAGATGATACCCAGATTGACCTTGAAAAAAGTGTCCCATCAGGTTTAATCCATGCAAAAAAAATCCTTAAAGGCATCAGAGGTATAAGCTTTGTTGAATTTTCACAGAGAGATGTAATAAGACATCCCATTGTAAAGAAAATTGTCAGCGCCTATCAGGAGGCATAGTGTCATTAAAAAGATATGTTTCGTCACTTTTTAGAAAATGGGCTCAGGAACTTGAAAAACCACCGAAGAAAGAAAGTTTTTTAAATAAAAAAATTCCTCTTCCGAAATGGGCCCTTACCGGGGTGGTTTTTCTATGTCTTGTTGTTGCAATTCTGATGGAGGTTGGAATTTCAAAAAAACATTTTCTTTTTGCTTTTCTCTTCAGTGGTATCTGGAGTTTTTATACTACACTTTACTTTGAAATAGATACAGAAATCAGAGAGTCGCAGTTTTTTCTAATTGTTTTAATGTTTATCTTTTTCATTCTGGGGACACAATTTATTATTTCAAAAAATCCCACCATGTTTTTACTCATAACGCCTGCTGTTGTTTCAATAGTAAAATTTCTGGTTACAAAAAGAGCAGCCCTTTTTACAACAATTGCAACAAGTCTTATTGCAAGTGTTCTGTATCAGATGGATTTTTCTGTATTTTTCATTTCATTTGCCTCAGGAATAGGGGCTCTTGCATTTCCGCACAAGGTCATAAAAAGGTCAGACATATTTTTAAATGGCATTTCAATTTTCGTTTTTATGCTTGTAGGTGTTCTGTGTCTGCATCTTTTTGGAGTAAGGCAAAATGTCTTTTTCATTATTGACATTCAGAATACAATCTTCACTTCTCTTGGAGCTGCAATTTTTGTAATGGCTTTTCTGCCTGTTTTTGAAGGTCTGCTTGGCCTCACCTCTGATATTCGCCTTGTTGAACTTGGTGATTTTAATCGTCCTCTTTTAAAACGTCTTATGGAAGAAGCCCCCGGAACCTACCACCACAGTTTAATGGTTGCTACCCTTTCCGAAGCAGCAGCCACTGCAATCGGGGCAAATGGACTTCTGGCAAGAGTTGGCGCCTATTACCATGATATAGGAAAAATAAAAAAACCCCAGTATTTTGTTGAAAATCAAACATCTGAAAACAGACATGAAAAATTGAAACCTGAAATGAGCGCTCTCATTATTCTATCACATGTCAAAGAAGGGATTCTTTTAGCCAATCAGTATGGTCTGGATGAGTGTATAAAGGATTTTATCAGTCAGCATCACGGCACATCAGTGATTCAGTATTTTTACAAAAAAGCGTCAAATTCATCTCCTCAGGATGAAAGCACATACAGATACCCCGGACCTCTGCCGCAGACAAAGGAAACTGCAATTGTTATGCTTGCTGACAGCGTTGAAGCAGCAACAAGAGCCCTTGATGAACCGGATTATGAAAGAATACGTGAAGTTGTAAACAAAATCATAAATAATTATTTTGTGACAGGGCAGTTAAATGAATGCCCCATAACATTGAAAAATCTTCAAAAAATCAGCGAAGTTTTTACAAAAACAATTATGAGCATACATCACACAAGAATTGAATATCCTGACTCAAAATAATAAATCAGTGAAAAAAGAAAAAGTTTCGGTCTTCAAAACGGTTAAGATAGATAGAAGAACATTTAAAAAAATTTTTGGTTTTGCAATTAAGGTAAAAAAATATCTGAAGTTAAAGGGGGAATTAAATATCATTTTTGTTGGAGACAAAAGAATAAAAAAACTGAACCTTGAATTTTTGAAAAGAAATTCGCTGACAGATGTTATTGCATTTGATTTGAGTGATGAGAAAAATTTTCTTTACGAAATTTATATATGCTTTCCTGTTGCAAAAAGACAGGCAAAAAAATGGGATGCTTTTAAGGAGTGTTGCTTTTTGATAACGCATGGTATTCTCCATCTTAAAGGAATGGATGACCGCACTCCTGAGATGCGAGAAAAAATGATTGAAAAACAGAAAAAAATTCTGGAGAAACTTTTATGATTATTTACATTTTGCTTTTTCTTTTGCTTGTTGCATCGGCATTTTTTTCCTCAACCGAAACCGCTCTTGCAATTTTAAATAAAGCAAAAGTAAAGGCACTCTTTTTGTCAAAAAAACTAAAAGTTTTAAAGGACTGGCTTCTTAAACCTGCATCTGTTTTTTCAACAATTTTAATAGGAAACAACCTTGTAAACATTGCTTTCAGTTCAATTCTTTCTTTTGTTGTGATAACCCGTCTTACAGAAAAAGGGTTTTCCACGCAGGGGGCTTCTCTTGTGGCTCTGCTTGTAACTTCTTTTCTGATATTGCTCTTTGGGGAAGTTATCCCAAAAAATATCGCAACAACTTATTCTTCCAGTGTAGTAAAAACTAACGGAGGAATTTTGAATTTTATCTCATTTGTACTTTCACCTGTTTCTCAGATTTTTACATTTTTAAGTGAGAAGATTACAGGACAAACCCGTTCAGGCGGAGTTATTGTGGACAGAGGTGACCTGAAGGAAACCGCAGAATCTCTTGATATAAATGAGGGGATTTTTAAATCAATTCCAAAGGTTCTTTCTTTAAGCAGTAAAAAAATTTCCCGTATTATGACCCCAAGAGAAGAAATAACAGGAATTGACCTGAACTGGGAAGACGACCATATTGTCAATGTAATGATAAGCACAGGATATTCAAGATTTCCTGCATACTATACGAATATTGATAATGTATCAGGTGTAATTTACACAAGGGATGTTGTAAAAACTTTGATTTTAAAGGGAAACATCAATTTTAAGGAACTTTTTAGAAGAGCATTTTTTGTTGAAGAAGATGATTCTGCCCTTTCTGTATATCAAAAGATGCTTTCAAGAAGGACCCACATAGCGATTGTTTTGAATAAAAAAGGAAGGGTTTCAGGCCTTATAACCCTTGAGGACCTTCTGGAAGAAATTTTTGAAGAAATTTATGACGAGTACGATTTTGAGGAAGAGAAGGTAGAATGATTTTTGTTTTTGGAATTTTTGTGATTTTTTCTTTTGTTGCTATGTTTTATTTTGCAGGAACAGAAACAGCCCTGTGTTCCCTTTCTCCATTTCAAAAAAGAAACCTTTTAAAGGAAAGCGGGAAAATCTCAAAAGGCATAGCCCTTTTTAATGAGGACCCGAATAAAATAATCACAACAATCCTTGTTGGAAATGCCCTTGCAGTAATAATTGCATCTGTCTGTGTGCAGGCAATTTCAATTTCCGTATCAAAAGAGGTGAATTTTTCTCCTCACGAATTTTCGTCAATTTCAGGGTTTGTTTTGTTTGTTCTGGTTGTTTTTGCAGGTGAAATTCTTCCAAAAACCCTTGCAAGAAAATATCCTGAAAAATTTTCAAAAAAGGCAGTTCCTTTTCTTTACATAATTGACAGGGTTTTCTCGCCAGTTGCAAATTTTTTCTTTTTCCTTTCAAGAAACTTTCTCGGGATTTTCAGAATTTATCTCTCAAAGGCAATGCCCCCTGCAAACATCAGGGACTTTGAAGATGCCGCAGAAATTGCCTATCTTTTCGGAAGAATAACAAAAGAAGAAAGACGAATTATAAAAGGCATTTTTGACTTTCCGCGCAAAGAGGTCAGGCAGGTGATGGTTCCAGAGGTTGAAGTGGATGCCATTGACATAAACTGGAGCAGGGAAAAAATTTTAAAAACAATTGCAAAATACAACCATTCAAGAATTCCCGTTTATTCAGAGAATCTTGACAACATTGTTGGCATAATTTACACAAAGGATATTTTAAATGTTTTGAGTTTTAAAAAACTTTTTATAATAAATGACATTTTAAGGCAGGCGAGTTTTGTTCCTGAAACAGCGCCTGTAAGCAAACTTTTAAAGATGTTTAAAGAAGGCAGACAGCATCTTTCAGTTGTTGTTGATGAATATGGGAAGGTTACAGGGATAATAACCCTTGAAGATGTGCTTGAGGAAATTACAGGAGACATACTTGATGAATTTGATGGAGAGGTTTTATACGAAAAGGGCAGGGATGGGACATATATTGTCCCTGCTTATGAGGATGTTGACAGAATAAATGAAAAACTTTCTTTAAATCTTCCAGCCGAAATTGCTGAATCCATAGGCGGAATTATTCTTGAAAAACTTGGGGCTGTTCCCAGAAAAGGGGAAAAAGTTAAATTTGGAAATGTTGAACTGGAAGTTTTTGATGCAGACAGACAAAAAATAAAGACAGTAAAAATTAAAATCAGTTAATACCCAAGTCATTTTATTACAACAGGGATGAGTAATGAGTAACGAGTAATGAGGGAATAGCGAATAGTGGACAGTGGAAAGAGGAAAGAGGATAGAGGATAGTGGATAGAAACTTGCTCACTGTGCTCACGAAATTGATTGAAATTTGTTGAAACTTGCTCGCTATCGCTCGCGAAATTGATAGAAATATGCTCGCTGATGGAATTTAACCACAGCCCTTTCCTTAGAAAGGGCTGGGTTAAAATTCAAACTGCAAAATGTAAAATGATAATCCATATTATCAAATTCTAAATTCTAAATCCTAAATCCTAAACAAATCCAAATTACCAAAATTCAAATTTTCAAAACCCTTTTCTTTTTTTCTGTTTCGGTCATTTGGATTTTGATATTGTTTAGAGTTTAGAGTTTTGGATTTAGAGTTTTTCATTTTTAATCTGTCATTTTCCATTTTGATTTTTCCATCTTGCATTTTCCCTAATCTCCTAATTTCGCTTCACTTTTCATT
>JAGHAG010000004.1 GCA_021161625.1 Elusimicrobiota bacterium | reverse complement strand
CCCTTGCAAGTCAGATTGGAAAATTAAATGTGTATTTTCCTTTTTTCTGTATAATAGATAAAGGCAAACCAAAGGACATAACAAATCCATTTCAGAAATTACTTTTAAAAAGGGTGAAACTTCCCTCTGTAAAAGGTCCTGTGCTGAATGCAATTGAAATTGTACCGCCAATTGCCAAATTTGCGGTGCAGGTTAAAGGCAGTGGTTATGCAAATGCCATACCTGACTCTGATGGAAAAACCAGAAGAGTTCCTCTTTTGATAAAATACAAAGAGGGTTTTTATCCGCACATTGCTTTAAAAATTGCTCTTGACTGGCTTGGGGCAAGCAAAGATGATATTAAAATAAAAGCAGGAAAATATCTTAAAATAAAAACCAAAGACAGAGTCATAAAAATCCCCCTTGACAAGAACAACCAGATGCTTTTAAATTTTTGTGGCCCGCTTGATATGTACAATCCCATGTCATTTCTGGGGGTTGTAAATCTTTATTCAGACAATCCTGATGATAAACGTCTGCGTGCTTTAAAAGACAGTGCTGTATTTATAGGTCTTACTGCAACAGGCACGGTTGATTTAAGACCAACACCATTTTCTTCTCTTTTTCCACTGGTAGGGGTTGTGGCAACAACCTTTGAAAACATTGTCAATGAAAACTTTTTAATCCCATCTTCCTGTTTCTTTGATATATTTATGATACTTATCATAGGAATTCTTATAACATATCTTTCTTCCATTACAGGGCCTCAAAAAGGTGCAATTTATACTTTTTTAATTTTTATTTTCTGGTGTGTGATTTCGTATTTTCTTTTTCTTAAAGCAAGGTTTGTTGTGCCTGTTTTTTATCCCACCACCTGTGGAGTTTTTACCTTTTTAGGAATTACAATTTACAGGTTTGCAACAGAGGAAAAAGAAAAAAAATTCATCAAGAACATGTTTCAGAGATATGTCTCCTCACAGGTTGTTGATGAGTTGATAAAAAATCCCGATATGCTTAAACTTGGTGGTCAGAGAAAATATCTTTCTGTTTTTTTCTCAGACATAAGAGGATTTACATCAATGAGTGAAAAGATGGAGCCAGAGGAAGTGGTGCAGTTGCTTAATGAATACCTGACTGAAATGACAAAAATAATTTTTCAGTTTCAGGGAACTCTGGACAAATTTATAGGAGATGCTGTGATGGCATTCTGGGGTGCGCCTAAATATTTTCCAAATCATGCAGAACTTGCGGTGCGTGCAGCAGTTGAAATGCAGAAGAAAGTAACAGAACTTTGTGAAAAGTGGGAAATA
Organism: Elusimicrobiota bacterium; assembly: GCA_021161625.1. Lineage (GTDB taxonomy): Bacteria > CG03 > CG03 > CG03 > CG03 > JAGHAG01. Next base: position 15,766 of record JAGHAG010000004.1, on the reverse strand, counting down.
GAGGGCAGAAAAAAAATCGGAATAGGTATGGGGGTAAATACAGGGGATGTTGTTATAGGAAATATGGGCTCGCAGAATTTTGCAGATTACACGGTTATTGGAGACAATGTCAATCTTGCTGCCCGTCTTGAAGAAAATGCAAAGGCAGGGCAGATTTTAATCTCCCAGAGCACTTATGATGAAATAAAAGATATAGTCAAGGTCACAAAATTAGAACCACTGCGTGTTAAAGGAAAGGAAAAGGCAGTTCAGGTTTATGAAGTCCTTGAAATTTTGTAAAATAAAAAATGATTAAAAAAGCACTGCTTAAAAAAATACCTTTTTTTAAAAGGATAAAAGATATACATCTTGAAAATTTTCTAAAATACTGTTCTTTAAAAAGATATAAAAAGCGAGAGATTATTTTCAGGGAGCAAACCCTTGGCAAAAACATTTATTTTGTTATAAAAGGGAAAATAAGAATTTTCAAAAAAACAAGGGCTGGTGCAATAAAGGTGCTTTCCTATCTCTCAGAAGGAGAGCCGTTTGGAGAGATGTTTTTGTTTTTAAAAGGGAAAAGAACTGCCTCAGCCCAGGCGCTTCTGGACTCAGAAGTTTTAATTGTAAATGGCAATGCATTTCAAAGATTTATTTCAAAAAATGTTGATATTTTATGCCATATCATTTTTACCCTTGCCCAGCGGCTCAGAAAGGCAGATGAGGAAATAAAGTCGCTTGCATACAGTTCGGTTTTGATGAGGTTTGTGTTTTTTATCCTTGATATGTCAGAGAGATTTGGCAAAAGAGAAGGACGTTACACTGTAATAGATTTTCCTCCTATAACCCATAAAGAGATTGCTCAAAACATTGGCACCTCACGTGAGGTGGTGAGCAGAAGCATAAACACCCTTGAAAAACTCGGCTATGTAAAATATGAAAGTGGAAAAATAAAAATTTTAAAGAAGGACAAACTGAGGAGGTTCCTATTGTGAAGCGTCTTATTGCGGTTTTTCCGCCTGATCGCTTAGAAAGGGTAAAAAAGGTCCTTTATCCTCTGGACATTGGTGGTATGATTATCACAGAGGTCAGGGGCATTGGTCTTCAGCGGGGTCCTGAAAAACTAAAGGAAATGAGGTTTTTTGAGTACCCCAAGGTTCGTCTGGAAATTATTGTCAAGGACAAAGAGGTTGAAAGGGCAATAGACCTTTTAATTGAGACAATTCAGACAGGCAGGGTTGGTGACGGGAAAATTTTTATTTCAGAAATTTCTGATGCAGTAAGGATAAGGACAGGCGAGCGCGGAGAAACTGCAATCTGAAATTAGTAAGTAGTAAGTGGTCAGTAGCAAGTAGTGAGTAGCAAATAGCGAATAGCGACAATAGGGATGAGTAATGAGTAACGAGTAATGAGGGTTTGTCAGGATTAAGGATTAAGTCGCCCCCGATTTTATCGGGGGCTTTAAGAATTAAGTATTTCATTTTTCTCATTGCTTAATCCTTAATTCTTAATCCTTATCACTAATCTGTCATTTGTCATTTTTAATTTGTAATTTTTTTCTTGAGAATGGTCTTCTGAATTGATACAATAAGGGCAATAGAAAAGGAGGGGTACCCAAGTGGTTGAAGGGGGGAGTTTGCTAAACTCCTAGTCCCGCGTAAGCGGGAGCCGGGGTTCGAATCCCCGCCCCTCCGTATAAAAAAAGTGAAATGAAAAAGAAAAAACAAATACAGCACATTTATGAAGCAGTTTTTCTAAAACTGAAAATTTTTTTTATAAAGTTTTTAGATTTTCACACAACCCGGTTCTTTGGAAAACTTTTTGGTCTTTTTCTGTTTTATATTGTGCCTGTAAGAAAAAAAACTGCAATAAAAAACATACGCAATTCCTTAAAAGTAAGCATTTCAGAGGCAAAAAAAATAGCAAAAAAAGCATATATGAATTTTTTTAAAGGAATTTTTGAGATTATAAACCTTGAAAAACTGAATAAAGTTAGAATTTCAAAAATTGCAGAGTTTAACAATTTTTTTCTATTGGAGGATGCGATTAAAAAAGGCAGAGGTGTTATTTTTTGCACAATCCACCTTGGAGGATTTTATTTTATTGGATATGCTCTTAAAAGAATGGGAATAACTGTAAACTACATCTTAAAAAAACAAAGAAATTTAAAAGTTTTTGAAATTCTTAAAAAAAGGTTTTTGGATATTGGAATAAAATACACTGTTCTTCAAAAAGTTCCAAAAAACATTTTCCGCGCCTTAAATTCAGGAGATGTTGTTATATTCCAGTGCGACCAGGATGCAGGAAAAACAGGTGTGTTTGTGGATTTTTTTGGGAGACCTGCTTCAACCCCTCAGGGGCCTGCTCTCTTCCATAAATCATTAAAAGCTCCCATTATCCTTGCATATTGCGTTTACGAAAATAAAAAATATAAAATAAACTGTAAACTCTATGATAATCCTGAAAAAAAAGTTGAAGAGATTGTTTTTGATTACACAAAATTTTTTGAAGATGTTATAAGGAAATATCCTGACCAGTATTTCTGGCTCCATAAAAGGTGGCATACAAAAAAATGTCAAAACTGATTGCAATAATTGATTACAGGGCAGGAAATATAAAAAGCGTTGAAAATGCCCTTAAAATTTGTGGAGCAAAGCCCATAATTGCAACAAAACCATTACATCTTAAAAATTCTGCTGGAATTATCCTTCCAGGAGTCGGGGCTTTTAAGGATGGCATGAAAAATCTTGAAAAACGCAAACTTATAAAAGAAATAAAATCCCAGATTTTCAAAGGCAAACCCTTTCTGGGCATCTGTCTTGGTTTTCAACTTCTTTTCTCATACAGCGAAGAACACGGCAGGGTTAAGGGTCTTGATATTTTAAAAGGTGGTGTAAAAAAGTTTAAGGTAAACCTGAAAATCCCGCATATGGGATGGAATACGGTAAAATTAAAAATGACAAATGAAAAATTAAAAATGCCAATGTTTGATGGCATATCTGACAATGCTTTTTTTTATTTTGTCCACTCCTATTATGCAAAACCTTCTGAAAAAAATGTCGTTGCTGGAATGACAAACTACGGGATAAATTTTTGCTCTGCAATTTCAAAACAGAATATCTGGGGTGTTCAATTCCATCCTGAAAAAAGCGGTAAAAATGGTCTTAAAATTTTAAGGAATTTTATAAAAAAATGCTTGTAAAAAGAATTATTCCGTGTCTTGATGTGAAAGAAGGAAGAGTTGTAAAAGGAATAAACTTTTTAAATCTCAAGGATGCAGGAGACCCTGCTGAAAGTGCTCGTATTTATTCAGAAGAAGGGGCAGATGAAATTGTGTTTTTAGATATAACCGCTTCCTTCGAAAAAAGAAAGACAATGATTGATGTGGTGAGAAGAACCGCAAGAAATGTCTTTATTCCCCTTACTGTTGGCGGAGGGATAAGAAAATTATCAGATATAAGAGAACTTCTCAATGCTGGTGCGGACAAAGTGTCCATAAATACTGCGGCGGTTGAAAACCCTTCATTTGTAAAAGAAGCATCAAGGAAATTTGGAACTCAATGTATTGTTGTTGCCATAGATGCAAAAAAGACAGGAAAGAAAAAATGGGAAGTTTACACATATGGGGGCAGAAAGTCCACGGGGATTGATGCAATCAGGTGGGCAAAAACGGTTGAAAAACTCGGAGCAGGAGAAATTCTTCTTACAAGCATGGACAAAGACGGGACAAAAAATGGATATGATATTGAACTCACAAAAGCAATTTCAACTCTTGTAAAAATTCCTGTTATTGCATCAGGTGGCGCAGGGAAAATTTCACACATATACGATGTTTTTAAAAAAGGAAAAGCAGATGCCGCACTTGCTGCTTCAATTTTTCATTATGGAATCTATTCAATAAAAAAGGTAAAGGAGTATCTTCAGAAAAAGGGTATCCCTGTAAGAAATTGACACAGGCGCTGTTATTTTGTAAAAGAATATCTTAAATGGCGGCGTGGTACCCAAGTGGCTAAGGGAGGAGTCTGCAATTCCGCACAATGGCGCGGTAGCCAAGTGGTAAGGCGGCGGTCTGCAAAACCGCTATTCGGAGGTTCGAATCCTCTCCGCGCCTTTAGGATTATTGTGCGGGACGAATCCGCCCCACGCCTAACGAATTATAGGCTTTGAATATCAAAGAATCATTGTTAAAATAAATAATTGGGCGGTTAGCTCAGCTGGTTAGACTACAACCCTCCCACCGCCCAGTAAGGTAAGATTGTATAATAGGCTTTGAATATAAAGAAGTTATTGGTAAAATAGATGCTTGGGCGGTTAGCTCAGCTGGTTAGAGCGCAACGTTGACATCGTTGAGGTCAGAGGTTCGAGTCCTCTACCGCCCAAAAGTAGAAAAAATGGAAAAAAAATATCCTCTTGAAATTCTGAGGCACTCTGCCTCACACATAATGGCACAGGCAGTCGGAAGAATTTACAAAAATGTTTTATATGGAATTGGTCCTGCCATTGAAGATGGATTTTATTATGATTTTGACCTGCCCCGTCCAGTTACCATTGAAGAACTTGAGCAAATTTCAAAGGAAATGGAAAATATCATCAAGGAGGACCACCCCTTTGAAAAGATTATAATGAAAAAAGACGAAGCCATAAAATTTTTTAGAGAAAAGGGGCAGATATACAAGGTTGAGCTTCTTGAAGAAATTCCTGATGAAGAGGTATCCCTCTACAAAGATGGAGAATTTATTGACCTTTGCAGGGGACCTCATATTGAAAGAACCTCCCATCTCAAACACTTTAAACTGCTTGACATTGCAGGTGCCTACTGGAAAGGAAATGAAAAAAATAAAATGCTTACGCGAATTTATGGAACTGCTTTTGACACAAAAGAGGAACTAAAAAAATACCTTAACTTTCTTGAAGAGGCAAAAAAAAGAGACCACAGAAAAACAGGTAAACACCTTTTTGCAATTTTCCCTGAAATTGGTGCAGGTCTTGTTCTCTGGAAGCCTGATGGAGCAACTCTCTTTAACATTATAGAGGAATTCTGGAAAGAGCAGCACTTAAAAAATGGATATAAACTTGTAAGAACTCCACACATTGCAAGTGAGGAAATCTATAAAATTTCAGGTCATCTTCAGAATTACGCAGAACTCATGTATTCATCCATGGACATTGAGGGAAAACCCTACAGGGTAAAGCCAATGAACTGTCCGGGGCACATAATGCTTTATGCATCAGAACTTCACTCTTACAGGGATTTGCCCCTGAGATTTGCTGAACTTGGAACTGTTTATAGGTTTGAAAAAAGCGGAGTTCTTCATGGACTGTTAAGAGTGCGTGGATTTACAATTGATGATGCTCATATTTTTATTTCAGATGAGCAGATTGAAGATGAAATAATAAATGTTTTTAATTTTACCATGGAAATTCTTAAGACCTTTGGATTTGAGGATTTCAAAATATACATTGCAACAAAACCTGAAAAATTCGTTGGTGATGAAAAATCCTGGGAATTGGCAGAAGAATCTCTGAAAAAAGCAGTAATGAAAAAAGGTGTTGAATTTGAAATAGACGAAGGCGGTGGTGCTTTTTATGGGCCAAAAATAGATGTAAAAATAAAAGATGCTATTGGCAGGTTCTGGCAGTGTTCAACAATTCAATTTGACTTTAATCTTCCTCACAGATTTTCAATTTTCTACATTGACTCAAATGGAAAAAAGAAAACCCCCTATATGATTCACAGGGCTATTTTTGGTTCTCTTGAAAGATTTATTGGCATGCTCACAGAACACTATTCTGCAAATTTTCCTCTCTGGCTTTCTCCAAAACAGATTGCAGTGCTTTCAATTACAGATGATTGTGTGCCATTTGCAGAAAATGTCTATAAATTGCTCTTTGAAAAAGGCGTAAGGGTTGAAAAGGATTTTACAAACACAAGTTTAAACAAAAAAATAAGGGAAAATATACTCAAACACATACCATATCTTGCCATAATCGGAAAAAATGAAGTGAAAGAAAAAACTGTTATGCTGCGTGATAAGAAAAAAAATATAGGTAAATTCAAAGCTGAGGAACTTGCCTCTGCTTTTTTAATGGCACAGGAAAAAAAGATGAAAACACTGGAAAACCTTGACAAATTGCGGATTTTGAAGTAGAATAATAATTGGAAATGTTAGATATTTTTGAAAATTTAAAAAAGGCAAAAAAAAGGATTATCTTTCCTGAAGGGGATGACAACCGGATAATTGAAGCAGCAGAGGAACTCAAAAACAAGGGAATTATAGAGCCTGTGCTTGTAAGAAAAGAAGGAATTGATGGAATTGAGTGCGTACATCCAGAAACAGACAGCAATTTTAAGACCCTTTTGAATAAATTTTTTGAGAAGATGAAAAAGCGAATAAATAATATTGAAGAAGCAGAAGAAATTTTAAAAAATCCCCTTTACTATTCAGCAATGAAACTTGAGGATGGTTATGTGGATGGTTTTGTGGGAGGGGCAGCAAATTCAACTGCAGAAACTGTGCGCGCTCTTCTAAGATGCATTGGTCTTAAAGATGGCATTTCTGTTTTATCAAGTTTTTTTATAATGATTTTAAAGGAGAGAAAGTTTATCTTTTCTGATTGTGCGATTATCCCGAACCCCTCATCCCAGCAACTCGCAGAAATTGCAATAGCATCTGCCCGTGCTGCACGAAATTTTTTAAAGGAGAAACCAAAAGTCGCTCTTTTATCCTATTCCACTTCTGGAAGCGCAAAGGGGAAAGAGGTTGAAAAAGTGCACAGAGCAGTTGAAATTCTAAAAGAAAAAAAAGTTGACTTTGAATTTTTTGGTGAAATTCAGTTAGATGCTGCCATTGTGCCAGAGATTGCTTTTAAGAAAACAGGGGGAAAATGGAAGGGAGATGCAAATGTCCTTATATTTCCTGACCTTAACAGCGGAAACATTGGCTACAAACTTGTTGAGCGTCTGGCAGGTGCAACTGCAATAGGTCCGATTTTACAGGGATTGAAAAAACCTGGCAATGACCTCTCCCGTGGTTGCTCAAAAAATGATATAATATATGTAGCACAGATAACCGCAATTCAATGCATCGGAAATTGAAAATTTCCGATGAATAAGGTAAGATTTTTTAATAAAATAAGGAATAAATTTGTCAAGATAGTCAGGGGAAATAGATGAGGATTTATGAAGTCAGTAAAAAATTATAAAGAAAAAGGGGGTTTCAGGGGGCGTATCCCCCTGACTATCTTGAAGTATGGAGAATTGAAATGGCTGATGAAGTAAAATTAGGTAAAAAAAGACTTGGTGACCTTCTGGTTGAAGTGGGTATTATAACAGAAGAGCAACTTCAGACGGCTCTTCAGGAGCAAAAAGAACGGGGTGGAAAATTAGGACAGATTTTAATGGCAATGGGTTTCATAACAGAGGATGTTCTGCTTGCATTTCTTGGAAAGCAATGCAATGTCTCCTATGTAAGCTTAAATGAATACGGAGAAATTCCTGACAATGTCATAAAAATGGTTCCTGAGACAATTGTAAGGAATCAGAAACTGCTTCCCATTGCCTTAAACGGAAATGAGCTTACAGTTGCCATGAGCGACCCTGCAAATGTATTTGCAATTGATGACCTTAAAATGATGACAGGAAAAAACATCAAGGTTGTAATTGCAAGCGAAGCAGAAATAAAAAATGCAATTGATAAATATTATGGAGCAAAAGGTTCAATGCAGGACATTTTAAGGGAGATAGAAACCCCTGAGGGTGCTGATGAGGAAGTTGAGGTTGTAAAAGAAGAGGATGCTGGAAAGGACATAATTGCTCTTGAGGCAGAAGGGGAAGATGCTCCTGTTATAAAAATTGCCAACTTAATTTTAAGTGGTGCAGTTTCAGCAGGGGCAAGTGATATTCACATTGAACCCTTTGAAAAAACTCTTCGTGTCAGATACAGGATAGATGGTGTTCTTCATGAGGTAACAGCCCCGCCAAAAAAACTCCAGAATGCTCTTGTAAGCCGACTTAAAATTATGGCAAAACTTGACATTGCAGAACACCGTTTACCGCAGGATGGAAGAATAAAAATAAAAGTTCAGAACAGAGAAATAGACCTTCGTGTTTCGGTTCTGCCCACTGCATTTGGTGAAAAAGTTGTGATGCGACTTCTTGACCCTGAGTCCCTCAAACTGGATTTAACGCAACTCGGATTTGAAGAAGAAACTTTAAAAGTTTATCAGAAAAACATTGAAGTTCCCTATGGAATTATTCTTGTTACAGGACCTACAGGTTCAGGTAAATCAACAACCCTTTATTCAACTCTTGCAAATCTGAACAAACCTGAGGTCAACATTGTAACAATTGAGGACCCTGTAGAATATGTTCTTGAAGGTATAAATCAGGTTCAGGCAAATGCAGAAATTGGTCTGACCTTTGCAGAGGGGCTTCGTTCGTTTTTAAGACAGGACCCTGACATCATAATGGTCGGTGAAATCCGCGATACTGAGACGGCTGAAATTGCAATCAATGCTGCTCTTACAGGTCATCTTGTTTTCTCAACGCTTCACACAAATGATGCTCCAGGTGCGATGACACGACTTAATAACATGGGGATTGAACCATTTCTTACAACCTCAACAGTTATAATGGTGATTGCACAGCGCCTTGTAAGAATTATCTGTCCCAAATGCAAGGAAGAATTTGAGGTTGACTATGACAAAATAAAACATCTTGGTGTGACGCCTGAAATGGTTGATGGAAAAACAAAAATTACCCTTGCAAGAGGAACGGGCTGTGATTTTTGTTCAAACACGGGTTATAAGGGTAGAAAAGCCTGTTTTGAAGTTATGGAGGTTTCAGACAAAATCAGAGACCTTGTGCTTGAAAGAGCACCCACACACCTTATAAAACAGGTTGCAAGGGAAGAAGGAATGATAACACTCAGAGAAGCAGCCCTTAGAAAACTTCTTCGCCAGGAGACAACTCTTGAGGAAGTTTTAAGGGTGACATTTACAGAGTAAAAATGGTAAGTATTGATGAACTTTTAACCCAGATGATTGGAATGAATGCCTCTGACCTTCATATTGTTGATGGAGCCCCCCCTGCTGTGAGAATTGATGGAGAAATAAAAACTCTTGATTATGAACCATTAACTCCCAAACACACACAGGCATTAATTTACAGTTTGCTTACAGAAAAACAAAAGGCAAGATTTGAAGCAACAAGTGAACTTGATCTTGGCTTTGGTGTAAAGGGACTTGGCAGAATCAGGATGAATGTTTACAGACAGAGAGGGGCTGTTTGTGCTGCCTTAAGAGTTATTCCAAATAAATTTATGTCCTTTGAAGAACTCGGGCTTCCTCCTTTAATCTGGCAGATTGTAAGGATGAAAACAGGGCTCATACTTGTTACAGGACCAACAGGATGTGGAAAATCAACAACCCTTGCATCAATAATAAATTATTTAAACGAGACAAGGACCTCTCACATTATAACAATAGAAGACCCTATTGAATATGTGCACGCTCACAAAAAATGCATTGTTTCCCAGCGGGAAGTTGGCTCAGATACAGAAACATTTGCTCAGGCCCTGAAGCATGTGATGAGGCAGGACCCTGACATAATTTTGATAGGTGAAATGAGGGACCTTGAAACAATTGAAGCAGCACTTACAGTTTCAGAGACAGGGCACCTTGTTTTTGCAACCCTTCACACGCCTGATGCTGTTCAATCCATAAACAGAATTATTGATGTATTTCCCCCGTATCAGCAACCCCAGATAAGAAGTCAATTATCATTTGTTCTTCAGGCAGTTTTCTGTCAGGAACTTTTGAAAAAACAGGGAGGTGGTCTTACTCTTATCTGTGAGGCGCTTCTGATAACTCCTGCAATAAGAAATATGATAAGAGATGAGAAAACCGAGCAAATTCCATCTGCCATGCAGGCAGGCGGGAAATTTGGTATGCAGACAAAAAATCAGGCTCTTTACAATGCTTATAAAAATAAGTATATTACAAAAGAACAGGCTTTTGCCTCGTCAAATGATGTTGAGGAATTAAAAAGACTGATGGAAAAGGGGTTGTTCTGAAATGACGTTTTCTTATAAAGTTAGAACACCAAAAGGCGCAATTCTTGAAGGCACAATTGAAGCAAATGACCAGAGAATCGCTGTTGAGAGATTAAGAGCACAAAAATATATTGTTCTTGAAATCAATCAGCACCAGGAAAATGCTCTAACCCAGTTTCTAAAATCCCTCAATCCCTTTAAGCCAAAGGCAAAGTCAAAGGATATAGTGATTTTCTCAAGACAGCTTTCTGTGATGATAAATGCAGGGGTGCCCATTGTTCAGGCTCTTTCAATCATTGAGGAACAGATTACAAATCCATACTTTAAGAAAGTTGTTGCACAGATAAGAGAGGATATAGAAGGAGGGACCTCAATTGCTGATGCTCTTGCAAAATTCCCGGATTGCTTTGACTCTCTTTATGTAAATATGGCAAGGGCAGGAGAACTTGGCGGGATTCTGGATGTTATCCTTGAGCGACTTTCTGCATATCTTGAAGCATCAGAAGAATTAAAATCAAAAGTAAAAGGAGCAATGGTTTATCCAATTGTTGTTGTTGTAATAGCAATCGGGGTTACAGCATTTCTCCTGGTTTTTGTTATTCCAGCATTTAAGGATGTTTTTTCCTCATTCGGGCAGGATTTGCCCCTTCCCACGCAGATTATTGTCAATTTAAGTGACTTTTTGAAAGAAAATATATTTACCCTTATAGCAGGGATTGCAATAGTTGTTTTTGGTTTCAGAATGTTTGCAAAATCAGAATATGGCAGAAAAAAAGTTGAGCCATTTCTTCTAAAAATTCCTGTTCTTGGTAATGTTCTTATAAAAAGTGCAACAGCAAGGTTCACAAGAACTTTTGGCACTCTTGTAAAAAGTGGTGTTCCCATCCTTCAGGCAATGGAGACAGTTGCAAAAACATCAGGAAACTGGGCTGTTGAGCAGGCAGTTCTTAAAGCAAGGGAATCCATAAGAGAAGGAGAAAAAATTGCTGACCCCATTGCTGCATCAGGAGTTTTTCCACCAATGGTGAACCAGATGATAAAAGTTGGTGAGGAAACAGGAAATCTTGATACAATGCTTACAAAAATTGCTGACTTTTATGACACAGAGGTTGATGCGGCTGTAAAAGCGCTTACCTCAATGATAGAACCTATGATAATTGTTTTTCTTGGTGTTGTTGTCGGCGGTATTGTTATAGCGATGTATCTGCCAATTTTCTCAATGGGTCAGATGGTTTCAAAAGCAGGCGGATAAAATTTCTTGCAGGGCAAACCTTCACATATAGTTTTTTTTACAGGAGCAAGCGGGGGACACATTTATCCTGCCTGCGTTTTGCGGAAATTCCTTGACGCAAGTATTGTTGCTATAAAGACAAAAACTTCCCAAAAAATTCTTGAGAATCAAAAAAAAGTTTTCTTTATCCATCCTCTTGCAATTAAAAAAATAAGACCAAAGGCATTTATTGATATAATTTTGCTGTGTTTTTTCCTCATAAGGACAAAACCAGAGGTTTTTTTGTGCTTTGGTTCATATCTCAACTTGCTCGGAGTTATTTTTGGAAAAATTCTTGGAGCAAAGGTTTTGTTTTTTGAGCCAAATTTAATTCCAGGCAGGGGAACAAAACTTTTAAAAAATTTTGCTGATAAAATTTTTTATGCTTTCCCTGAAACTTTGAAGTATCTACCGAAAAATAAATCCGTGCAAACAAAAATTCCTGTAAGGCAATCTCATAAAACCCCTGAAAAGATAATTGAAGAAATGCATTTTAATTTTTCAACCCCTGTTATTCTTGTTCTCGGGGGAAGTCAGGGAAGTGCTTTTATAAATTCTCTCATCATAAAAAATTTACCACATTTTTCTTTTTATCAAATAATTCACATTACAGGGAAGAGAGATTTTGAAAAGGTAAAAAGCCAGTATAATTTTCACAGAAATAAACATTTTGTTGTTGCTTTCACAGAAAAAGTTCCTGATTTTATGAAAATTTCAAAAGTTGTAATTTCAAGAGCAGGAGCAGGAACACTTGCAGAGATTTCAAAAAACAAAGTTCCATCAATTTTAATTCCATTTGAGGCAGCAGAAGGCCATCAGAAACTTAATGCAAAATTTTTAGAAGAAAAGGGTGCTGCAGTTGTTTTTGAAGAAAGTCAGATAAAAAGGTTAAATTTGAAAGAAATTATAGACAAAATTCTTCTGGAAGATTTCTGGAAAATAAAAGAAAATCTTGTTAAAATTGAACTCGCAGATAACGGAAGGGATTTAATGGAGAGGTTAAAGAAATGGTTGTAAAAGAATTTTCAGTTTCTACTTCCAGGCAGGTGGAGTTTGTTGAAATTACATCAAAAGTGAAAAAAATTATTTCTGAGACAGGAATAAAAAATGGAGGTGCTTTTGTTTTTGTTCCCCATACAACAGCAGGAATTACAATAAATGAAAATGCAGACCCTTCTGTTGTAAGGGATATCATTATGAAGCTCAATCATGTTATTTCTGAAAACGATGCCTACACACACGCAGAAGGAAATTCTCCTGCACACATAAAAGCATCTCTTGTTGGCAACCATATTTATTTGATTATTTTGGGAGGCAGACCTGTTCTTGGAACATGGCAGGGGATTTTTTTGTGTGAGTTTGACGGGCCAAGAACAAGAAAAGTTATTGTTCAGGCAATGGAGACAAAATGAGGAAGTTCAGGGTTGCAATTGTTGGTGCTACAGGAGCGGTTGGAAGAGAAATGATAAATATGGTTGAAAAACTGAATTTCCCTGTTAGCGAGATACACTTTCTTGCATCTCATCGTTCAAAAGGTAAAAAATTGAAATTTAAAAATGAAGAAATAGAAGTTAAGGAACTGACCCCTGAATTTATAGAAAAAACAGATGTTGAAATTGTCCTTATGTCAGCAGGTGGCAGCACTTCAAAAAAGTATGCCCCTCTTTTTGCAAAAAGAAAAATTTATTGTATAGACAATTCAAGTGCATGGAGAATGGTTCCTGAGGTTCCATTAGTTGTTCCTGAGATAAATGCGCACACACTTTCCCCTCAAAAATATATAATTGCAAACCCAAATTGTTCCACAATTCAGATGGTTCAGGCTCTTTATCCAGTTCACAAAATTGCAAAAATAAAAAGGATTGTTGTTGCAACCTATCAGGCTGTCTCAGGAGCAGGGCAGAAGGCAATTCTGGAACTTCAAAACCAGGCAAGAAAAATCGTTGAGACAAATTTTGAGAAAATTCATGTTTCCAGAAAAGATATTTCTGCTTTACCACAGCAAATTGCCTTTAACTTAATTCCACAGATTGATGTTTTTCTTGAAAATTCTTTTACAAAGGAAGAGATGAAAATGGTAAACGAAACAAAGAAGATTCTTGACCCTGAAATAGAAGTTACAGCCACCTGTGTTCGTGTTCCTGTGATAAGGGGACACAGTGAGGCAGTAAATGTTGAACTTGAAAGAGAAATTTCAATTGAGGAAATTTACAAAGCAATAAGAAATGGTGAAAACCTTGTTCTTATAGATGACATAAAAAATCTTAAATATCCCATGCCAGTGGATGCACACGGAAAACTTCCAACTTTTGTTGGACGAATTAGAAAAGACCCCTCAAGAAAAAACTGCTGGTGGCTGTGGATTGTCTCTGACAATCTTTTAAAAGGCGCAGCCCTTAATGCAGTTCAAATTGCATTCAAACTTATAGAACTGTTGTGATTTTCAAAATCTCAATTTCCTATGATGGAAGTCAGTTTTTTGGAAGTCAGAAGCAAAGAAATTTTCCAACGGTTCAGGGAGTTTTGGAAGAAGCAATAGAGAAAGTTTTAAAACAAAAAATAAAATTAAAAATTGCTTCCCGCACTGATAGATTTGTTCATGCGAGAGAAAATTTCTGTTCCTTTGAAGGGGAGACAAAAATTCCCCTTGAAAATTTAAAAAAAGCTATTAATTCACACCTTCCCCGGTCGTTAAAAATCCTAAAAATTGAAAGAAAGAAAAAATTTCACCCGAGATTTGACACAGTTTCAAAAACCTACAGATATTTTATAAAGACAAAAAATTTTTACCCCTATGACCACAATTATTGCTGGCATGTGCCTTTTAAACTTGAAAGAAACAGGATGGAAAAAGCAGCAAAATTTCTTGTGGGGAGGAAGGATTTCAGGCATCTTTCATCCTGTTTAAGAAGAGAAAACACAATTTGCGATGTAAAAAAGATGAAAATTTCAAAAGGAGAAAATTTTTTTATTGAAATTGAAGCATCCCATTTTTTATACAAAATGGCAAGAACAATTGTATCCTTTATTGTTGAAGCAGGGATGGGAAAGATTTTAGAAAGAGATTTTGAAAAAGTTCTTCTGGGTAAAACAAGACACATATCCCCGGCACCGCCCCAGGGGCTTTTCCTGTGGAAAATAAAGTATAAGTGATAAAGTGACAAGGAAAAAAGTGGATAGAGGACAGAGGATAGAGGATAGAAAGAAATGTATCTCGAGACCCTTGGTCTGCTTTAGTGATAAGGATTAAGTAGTAAGGATTAAGTTATGGAAAAGATGACCCAGCATCAACTTGGACAGATTAAAAAGGATATTCAACCAAGTTGGTGCTGGGCTGCTCACAGCTTACCGCTCCCCGCTCACAATTTTCTGTCCTCTATCCTCTTTCCACTATCCACTATTTGCTTAATCACTATTTGCTATTCACCTGAAAAATCTACCAGATTTTGCCTGACAGAAAGCTTAAAACGATTGGTCCAAATATAATGATAAATATGGTAGGAAAGATAAGAAAGATTAAAGGCATCATCATTTTTAAAGGAGCCATTGCCCCAAGTTTTTCAGCAAGAAGAGATCTTTCATTTCTGTACTGATCTGAAAGTGCTTTTAATGTAGGACCAATTGCAGCCCCTGTTTGCATGGATTGCACAATAGCATTTATGACACTTGTGAGAGGTCTATAGTTTACTCTTTTTGCCATATCTGTTAATGCCTGTATTCTATTTTTGCCGAGTCGGATTTCCTGTTGAGCAAGGTAAAATTCATCAATCAGTTCCCCCTCTTCATTTTCAATAAGAATGTTAAAAGCAGCACCAAAATCAAGACCTGCTTCAACAAGGAGTGTAAGAATATCAAGGGCATCAGGCAACCCCTTGAAAAGAAGCCTCTGCCTTTTTTTTATTTTTCCATTCAGCCACATTTGAGGAAAGATAAAGCCAAGAATTCCCATCATTAGAAGAACCAACCAGTCATAAATACCCAGAGCAACAATTGAGACAATGATTGCTCCAGAAAAGGCAAGAATCTGTATGCCGATAAAAGAAGAAGGTTTTAAATCTTTGATTCCTGCCATTTGAAGTTTCTTACTTATATCTGCAATCAATTTTTTTATTACAGGAAGATTGGTTTTTTCAATTTTTTCTCCTATACCAATTGCCCAGTTTTTTAATGTTGCTGTAAAGGATTTTTCTTGTATATTTTCAAGTTCTCCTTTTAATCGGCGGCTTATTCTTTTTTGTCTCCTTAAAGAAAAAATAACATCCACAATTCCTACAACACAAACAAATACAAATAAACTACCTAAAAAAATTCCCATATATTATTTTGAGTAAAATTCTATATAATTTATTCCATTAAATTATCGCAGATAAGTGTAGATGCAGGCCCTTGGTCTGCCAAAAAAGTGACTAAGTGACGAGGTGACAAAGGAAATTAAAAGTTAAAAGTGAAAAGTTAAAAGTGAAAAATG
>JAGHAG010000198.1 GCA_021161625.1 Elusimicrobiota bacterium | reverse complement strand
TCCCTTGTCACCTCGTCACTTAGTCACTTTTTTGGCAGACCAAGGGTCTGCAGCTACAATTTTGTCGCATAGTAATGCGACCGCTACATTTCCCTCATTACTCATTACTCGTTACTCATCCCTTTTTTATTTTTCTGTAGAAATTTTCTCAATCGTAAATATGCATCGTGAAATCTCTTGTAGTGGGTAACCATTGCTATTCTTATATATCCTTCGCCGTAATTTCCAAATCCGCTTCCCGGTGCAACAGCAATTCCTGTGGTCTCTATCAGAAGTTCTGAAAATTCAAGAGAGGGCATTCCAGAATACGGACGGGGTATTTTTGTCCACAGATACATTGTTGCTTTTGGCTTTTTTATCTGCCAGTTTACTTTCTTGAGTTTCCCTATGAATATGTCTATTCTTCTTTCGTATTCCCTGACGGTTTCCTTTACTTCTTTTTCAAGTTCAAGCGCTTTTACTCCTGCAAGTTGGATGAAAGTGGGAACACCATAGTCCACATAACTTTTGTATTTTGCAAGATATGATAAAATCTCTGAATTTCCGCACGCCCATCCAACTCTCCATCCTGCCATGTTGAATGTCTTTGAAAAAGAATGAAATTCAACCCCAACATCCTTTGCCCCTTCAATCTGAAGGAAAGAAGGAGCAATATATCCATCATAGGTGATTTCAGAATATGCATTATCATAAAGGACAATTATGTTGTATTTTCTGGCAAATTTAATAACTTCCTTTAAAAAATTCAAATCCTCAATCACTGCGGTTGTGGGATTGTTCGGATAATTCAAAATCATAATTTTTGATTTTTTTGCAACTTTTTC
The DNA here is from genome assembly GCA_021161625.1 of Elusimicrobiota bacterium. GTDB lineage: Bacteria > CG03 > CG03 > CG03 > CG03 > JAGHAG01. Next base: position 6,013 of record JAGHAG010000198.1, on the reverse strand, counting down.
AGGAATGTCCTCAAGAACCGGTAGATATTTGTTTTCTTCAAGAAGAGGCATAAGATAGGGAGTTCCTCCTGCAAGAATTACGCTGTTGTAATGCACGGGATAACAGGGGCTGGGAACAAGAACAATGTCCCCGGGGTCAAGAAAAGCATGCATAAAATTAGAAATGCCTTCCTTTGAACCAATAAGAGCAACAACTTCATTTTCAGGGTTGAGTTTTACTGAAAATCTCCTTTTATACCATTCAGAAATTGCCCTTCTGAATTTTGGCATACCCTTTGCCTGAGGATACCTGTGGGTTCGGGGGTGATGTTTGACGGTGTCTATCAATCTTTCAATGATTGGTTCAGGTGTTGGAAGGTCAGGGTTCCCCATTCCAAGGTCAATTACATCAAGTTTTTTTGAAAAAGCCCGTGCTTTCAATATATCAATTGCACCAAACAGATATGGTGGTAGATTTTTTATTTTTTTTGAAGGGTTTACCATTTAGGCACCACTGTCAAAATCTCTGCAACAACATCTGGATACTGTGCAATAAATCTGAGTTCATCCTCAACAAGGGGTTTTTGTTTATGCACATTGGCGTATCTTACAAGTTCCAGAATTTTTCTTGCTTCTTCATCACTGTGAAATTCAATTTCAAGTTTTTCATAGACATTTCTAAAACCCTTAATACCTGAGTATTCACCAACAACAATCTGTCTCCCTGTTTCAATAATCTGCGGTTCTCCTCTGCCAAGTTCCTCATAATCATAGAGTTCATAATTTCGTCTGTCTTTTAATGCACCATCTGCATGAATTCCTGACTCATGGGCAAAGGCATTTGTCCCAACTCCGGGCTGGTTTATAGGAATTGGAACACCAAAACAATATGAAGCATACTTTGCAATTTTCCATGCCTGTTTCAGGTCAATTCTTCCATCAAGTTCATATTTCCCTTCAAAACCGGACGATTTTAAAACCGCAAGAAGAACACAAATCAAATCAGCATTGCCTGCTCTCTCGCCAATACCGTTTATCGTTGTATTTATGTAAGCATCAACTCCTGCATCAACCGCTGCCTTTGCGCCGGAAATTGAAGTTGAAACAGCAAGACCGAGGTCATTGTGACAGTGAAGTTCTATCGGGATTTGAACATCTTTTGCAAGTTCATAAATCCTGTCATAAATTGTGAAAGGATCGTCGTATCCGAGTGTATCGCAATAGCGAACTCTATCCGCTCCTGCATCCTTGGAAGCAAAAGCAAATTCCTTTAAAAATTTTAAATCCGTTCGGGATGCGTCTTCTGCATTTACTCCAATTGATTGGGCTCCAAGTTCATGCGCTTTCTTTACTGCATCAACCATGCTTTTTATAACATCTTTTTCTGTGAATTTCCCACGAAATTTCTTCTCAATCATCTGACGGGAAGTTGAAATTGAAAGGTTTATATGCTTTAAAGAAGGAACATTTTTAAATGAAAGTTCAACATCTGATTTTACTGCCCTCATCCATCCCTCAAGACGAATTGGATTTAAAACCCCCATCTCGGCAAGTTTGAGATTTGCATTGAGATAGGGAATTTCGTGATTTGTAAATGGAAAGCCAAATTCGGACTGGAAAATTCCCATTTTGTTGAGGTAGTAATTAATCATTGTTTTTTCAAGCTTTGCAAGACCAAGACGGGCAGTCTGAACCCCGTCTCTGTTCGTAACATCAATAATATAAATCTTTGCCATAACACCCTCCTTTTTAGCAATTATTTTACTTTAAAATTCTTTAAAAAGCAATTGTAAATAGTGAGCTGTTAGCAGTAAGCAGTGAGCAGCGAATAGTGAATAGCGACAACAGGGATGAGTAACGAGTAATGAGTAATGAGGGAGAAAAATTGTAAATTGTAAATTGTAAATTTCAAATTTGTCATTTGTCATTTTTAACTTTTAACTTTTCACTTTTAACTTTAATTTCCTTTGTCACTTCGTCACTTAGTCACCCTGTCACCTTACTTTCTTGTCTCCATATCACTTTATCACTTTGCCATTTTTTTATATCATAATCCGTGATAAAAAATTTTTTGATACTCTTTCTGGGACTTGCGGGAATTTCTGCCTGTATACCACCACCAGCAGGGTACAGATGGTATTATGTAAGGCGCGGGGATACACTCTACTCCATTTCACGAAAATACAGGGTGAATGTCTTTACCCTTATTTCTGAAAATAACATAAAAAACCCTTCTCTTATATATCCGGGAACAAGATTAAAAATACCTGTTAAAAAGAAACATCTTAAAAAACATGTAAATCAAAAAAAATCTGGCAAAAAGCTACCAAAAAATGTAAAATTTATCTGGCCTGTGAAAGGAAAAATTGTAAGAAAATTTGGAAAAGACCATATGAAAAGATACATTGGAGTGGTTTTAAAGACAGATGAAAAAGTAATAAAAGCATCTGCCACTGGAAAGGTGAGTTTTCTGGGACCGGTTGGAGAATACGGTAACACAATCATTCTAAAACACCCATCTGGATATCACACCGTCTATGGATTTGTTAAGGATTTTTTTGTAAAAAATGGTGAGATGGTTGTTCAGGGACAGAAAATTGCATCCGTTGCCTCTGATGGCAGAGTTTATTTTGAAATAAGGCATAAAACAAAGCCATATAATCCTGTGCTTTTTTGTGATTAAATGTCAATAGATTCAACAAAACTTTACCTTAAAGAAATCGGAGACCTGCCCACCATAAAAGATGAAGAAGTTCAGCAACTCATACGCCCCGCAAAAAAAGGCAACATCTATGCAAGAAAAAAAATCGTGGAAGGTAATTTAAAACTTGTTGTCTCTATTGCAAAAAAGTATCTGCAAAAACAAAAATTTCTTGACCTTCTGGATTTGATTGATGAAGGAACCGTAGGGCTTATGAAGGCAATTGATAAATATAAACCAAAATATGGCTACAAATTTTCAACCTATGCATACTGGTGGATTAAACAATCCATTCAAAAAGCAATTTTAGAACAGGTTAAAATGATACATGTCCCTGCTTACACCAGCAATACCATGAGAAAAGTAAAAGAAGGAATGGAGAAGTTAAAATTAAAACTTTCACGCCAACCCACATCCGAAGAAATAGCATGTGAATTGAATATGTCGGAAAAAAAAGTTAATAAAATCCTTGAAAAACTAAAAATCTGGGAAAATGTTATTTCTCTTGAAAAACCAATAGACGAGGAGGAAGAAATTTTTTTAAAAGATATTATCCTTTCCCCCCTTGCAAATCCTCAAAAAGTATATGAAGTTCAGGAGAGAAAAAAAGTCGTTGAGAAGTGCCTTGAGCAACTTTCAAAAAGAGAGCAGATAATTCTTAAAGCAAGATGTGGATTTGATGCAGGAAAACCCCAGTCCCTTTCAAAACTTGCCAAAAGATTTAAAATAACAAGAGAAAGGGTCAGGCAGATAGAAAAAAAGGCTCTTGAAAAAATGAAAAATCTCCTTCAAAAGGAAGGATTTATTCTTTAGGAGGAAAAATGGTAAATTTTAAAAATCTGATTCGTGATGTGCCTGATTTTCCAATAAAGGGAATTATCTTCAAGGATATTACAACTTTGATAAAAGATGGAAAGGCATTTAAAAAAGTCATTGATAAGATGGCGGCGCATTACCGCAACAAAAAAATTGACAGAATTGTCTGTGTTGAAGCAAGAGGATTTATTATTGGCTCTGCCCTTGCCTATAAGCTCGGGGCTGGAGTTGTTCCTGTGAGAAAAAAAGGCAAACTCCCGGCAAAAAAACTTACCTATAAATACAAACTGGAATACGGTTTTGACACAATTGAAATCCATGAAGATGCCATTGAAAAGGGACTTAATTATCTCATCCTTGACGACCTTCTTGCAACAGGCGGCACTTCAAAAGCCACTTACGAGCTTCTAAAAAAGAAGAAAGCAAAAGTTGTGGGATTTGCTTTTATGGTGGAACTTACTTTCCTGAAAGGGCGAAAAAAACTTCCCAGGGGAGTTGATGTTTTCTCCCTTATAAAATACTGATGGAAAAAATAGGGCTGATTGCAGGCGAAGGTGAATTTCCTTTAAAAATTGCAACCGCTCTAAAAGAAAAAAACTACTCTTTATCTCTGATAGAAATTTCCGGTTTTACAAATCCTGAAATAAAAAATTTTGCAGATGAAAAAATTGCTGTTAAACTCGGACAGTTACAAAAAACAATAAATTTCCTTAAAAAATCGGACACAAGAAAAGTAATTCTTGCAGGAAGAATTAAGCATGCCTCTGTTTTTTCCCTCAAACCTGACCTTCTCACTCTTAAAATTCTTTCAAAAATTCCTGACAAAAGAGCCAAAAGCCTTTTAAAGGCAATTTGTGATGAGTTTGAAAAAAATGGAATAAAAGTTCTCTCCTCTGTTGAACCTCTCAAAGAATTTCTTGCTCAGGAAAAAGTATATACAAAAAGAAAACCTACAAAACACGAGTTAAAGGACATTGAATTCGGCAAAAAAATAGCCCGCCAAATAACCTGTCTTGACATAGGACAGGCCGTAATTGTAAAAGACACAGCGGTTGTTGCGGTTGAAGCAATGGAAGGGACAAATAAATGTATTGAAAGAGCAGGAGAAATTGCAGGTGAAGGTTGCGTGTGCGTAAAATTTGCAAGACCTGAACAGGATTTCAGGTTTGATGTGCCTGTTGTGGGAGCAGACACTATTCAAAATCTTGCAAAAATAAAGGCAAAAGTCCTCGCAATCCAAAAGGATTTAACCCTTTTTCTAAATCCTGAAAAAGCCATCCAGATAGCAGATGAAAACGGTATTTCAATTGTTGGAGTGGCACGGGATTAATGAAAAATTCAGTTTTTATATCTGCCGGAGACCTTTCCGGTGAAATATATGCAAAAAAACTTGCTGAGGTCTTTATAAAAAATAACTGGAAAGTATCAGCAACAGGCGGAAAACTTTTAAAAAACTTAAATTTGTTTCAGGTAGTTGACCTTGTATCAAATGCCACCATGGGCTTCTGGGAGCCTTTAAAAAATCTAAGTTTTTTCGTGAAGGCAAAAAAAAATGTTGTCAATTTTATAAAAAAAGAAAAACCAAAAATTGCTGTACTTGTTGACTTCTGGGGTTTCCACAGCCAGCTTTTCAATGTTCTAAAGGAAAATAAAGTATCCGTCTATTATTATGTATCACCTCAAATATGGGCAAGCAGGTTCTGGAGAATAAAAAAAATAAAGAACTCTGTAAAAAAAATTTTTGTTATATATCCTTTTGAAGTTGAAATTTACAAAAACTTTAATGTCCCTGTCTCGTTTTACGGACACCCCTTAACCGAAATCCTGCCTTCCCCTCAATACAACCCTGATTCAAAAAAAATAGGGTTGTTGCCAGGTTCAAGAAAATCAGAAGTGCAAAAAATTTTGCCTGTTTTAATAAAAGCAAGTGCTCTTTTAAAAAAAATTCACAATGAGTTTGAATTTATTTGCTTTAAAGCCCCTTCACTGGATTTAGAAGATTACAAAAACAGCCCTTCTTTCTGGAAAATCCTTGTAGATGAAAAATTTGAGATGAGAAAAAATCTTCTGTTTGCCATAACCTGCTCCGGAACCGCAACTCTTGAAAATGCGTTGTTGGGAATTCCTCAGGTTGTTGTTTACAAAACATCTTTTCTTTCCTATGCTATTGCAAAGAGAATTGTAAAAACAAAATACATTTCACTGCCAAACATAATTTCTGGGCAGGAAATCTGCCCGGAATTGATACAGGAAAAGGCAACACCATCAAAAATCGTAAACAGGTCGCTAAAAATTCTGAAAAATGATAAACTTTCTATGAGCAAAAAATTCCTGAATTTAAGGGAAAAAATTGAAGGAAAAAATATTGAAGAAAGAATATTTGAGGATATCTTATCGCATCGGAAATTGAAAATTTCCGATGGATAAGGTAAGATTTTTTTAAATAAGGAATAATTTTTTAAGATAGTCAGAGAATAGATGAGGAGATATGCAGATAGTAGATAAATATAAAAATCC
>JAGHAG010000010.1 GCA_021161625.1 Elusimicrobiota bacterium | reverse complement strand
GTCCCCGACCCAGCACTTTTCTGAAAAAGTGCTGGTCGGGGATGCATGAATAATGCAGGCTAAAAAATTGACAATTATTGATGCAAATTTTAACAGAGCACGAGAAGGATTAAGGGTCGTTGAGGACCTTGAAAGATTTTTTTTCAAAAAAAATCGCTTCCTCAAGATAAGAAGATTGAGGCATGAACTTTCAAGAATTTTTGAAAATGACTATGAAAAACTTGTAAAAAGCAGGAATGTGCAGAAAGATGAGGGTAGAAAATTAAAGGAAAAACCCAGAAAGACATTGAGAGAGGTTTTCATTGCAAACATTTTCAGAACAGGAGAAGCATTGAGAGTTCTTGAAGAAATTTTGAAAAAAGATGAACCCGACAAAGCGGGCAAAATCAAAAAAATCAGGTTTAAACTCTATACAATAGAGAAAGAATTTGTTAAAGATGGTATCTATGAAAAAAATTAAACTCATTAAAAAACTTGCGAAAGAAGAGGGTGTTTCTTATGCATTCTTTTTAAGAAATTATAAAAAAGGTCAAATAGCAATTCTCAAAAACAAAAAGAGTAAAAGAAAAGCAGTTGCGGTTGGGAAGGGTTTGAGTGTAAAAATAAATGCAAACATAGGTGCTTCCCCCCTGATGTCAGATTTAAAAAAGGAATTGAAAAAACTTTCCATTGCACAAAAATATGGGGCAGATACTGTGATGGATTTGACCTGTGGGGCAAACACGAAAAAAATACTCAGAGAAGTTTTAAAGAATGCCCAGATACCTGTGGGCACGGTTCCTGTTTACGAGGTTTTTTCAAGATTTGAAAAACCAACCCCATCTGATTTTCTTTCTGTTATAGAAGAACATCTTGCAATGGGTGTTGATTTTATAACAGTTCACTGTGGAGTAAGAAGAGAAGTTTTAAAAAGAATGAAAAAAAAGAAAAGAACAGCAGGTATAGTTTCAAGAGGCGGAGGGCTTCTCCTTGGATGGATGGCGAAAACAGGAAAGGAAAATCCGCTTTTTGAATACTATGACCGGCTTCTTGAAATTGCAAAAAAATATGACGCAGTTTTGAGTCTGGGAGATGGATTGAGACCCGGTGCAATTTCTGATGCAAATGACTGGTTTCAATTGTTTGAATTAAAGATGCTTGGAAAACTTGCAAAAAGAGCATGGGAAAAAGGGGTTGAAGTGATGATAGAAGGACCAGGGCATATACCTTTAAATCAGATTGAAAAGGTGGTGAGGGATGAGAAATCCCTCTGCCACGGTGCCCCTTTTTATGTTTTAGGGCCTCTTCCAACTGATATTGCCGCGGGTTTTGACCACATAACTTCTGCAATAGGAGGCGCTCTTGCAGGAATGTATGGAGCGGATTTCTTGTGTTATGTAACGCCTGCTGAACACCTTGATTTGCCTGAACCAGAAGATGTTAAAATTGGTGTGATTGCGTCAAAAATTGCTGCACACATTGCAGATATTGCGAGAGGAAGAAAACAAAGTATTGAAAGGGACCTTGCCCTGTCAGAGGCAAGATTTAACCTTGACTGGAAGAAGATGAAGAAGCACCTTCTTGTTCCAGAGGTGATTTCGGATGAAAAATTAAACCGAAAAACCTGTACAATGTGTGGTGAATTTTGCCCCATAGCAAAAACAATAAAAATAATTAAAAATTACGAGAAAACGAAATGATATGGAGACAAGATGATAAGGAAAAAGTGGAAAGTGGATAGAGGAAAGAGGATAGAATGAAAAATGAAGCGAAATTAAGAGATTGGGAGATTATGAAGTTAGGGTGTCTCAATAATCCTGATTTAAAAGATTTTAAAGAAGGGGATTTTGTGAATTTTACTGGAAGTGTTTTTGTGGCAAGGGATGCAACATTGAAAAAAATAAAAAATTTTAAGAAACTCAAAGATACATTTATTTATCTGTGCGGACCCATTATAAAAAAGGGGAAGGTTATTTCAGCAGGACCCACAACAACTTTAAGATTAAAGTGGGCTTTTGAAAAAATGAAAAAAGCAGGCGTCAGAGGAATTATAGGTAAGGGCAGGGTTGAAAAAAAAGACCTCAAAGGGCTTATTTATCTTGAAGCAGCAGGTGGATGTGGTGCTCTGTATGCTTCAAAGGTAAAAAAATTTAAAATTGTTGCCTTTAAAAATCTGGGACCACAGGCATTGATGAAGTTTGAAGTGGAAGAATTTCCTGTGCTTGTTTCAAAGTGAGTGAAGTAAAAATAAAAAAATTAAAACTGTCGCCCTCTCCAGGAAGAGTTTTTCAAAAAATTTACAAAAAAGGTAACCCACAAATTATAAGGGAATTGAAAAGTAAAATAAAAGCAAAACTTGAAAATTTTGAAAGACCCTGCGTTCTTTTTTACAGAGTTAAAGACAATGAGGTTATTTTTCTTGGGAGAGTTTCTGGAGATGCAGTTGGGGATGAAATTGAAAGCGCTTTTATAGAGGATTTAAAAGACAAAATGAAAAGAGTCATCATAGAAATTGCAAAAAGAAATGCAACAGGAAAAATTAAGGAGATAATTTTAAAAGAAATGCCCACAAAAGACGCTTCTCTACTTCTTGACTGTGCAACAGAGGAGTTTTCCATAAATTCAATAGCAGGAAGTTTAAGAATAGAAGAAAAATGAGTTTTTCCCTGCTTGTTTTAAATACAATTTTTATTTTGACTTTGCCATTTTTATTTTTTGCTTTTATTTTGCCCAATCTTGCCAGATACATAAAACGCGGAAGAAAGACATTTTTTGAGAGATTTTATTTAAAGGCAAGGAACTTAAAGAAAGGTGGTATTGTAATTTTTTCATCATCAGTTGGAGAAGGGAAAATTGCAATTCATCTTGCAAGAACTTTAAGAAAAACAACCCGGAAAAGCATCTATGCTCTTGTTGAAACTCCTGAGGCAAAAAAAATCCTTAAAAAAAGTTCTGTTTTTGACAACTGCTTCCTTGCACCTGTGGATATTTTTTTTGTTGTGAAAAGTTTTTTCAAAAAGCTTAAACCTTCTCTTTTAATTCTCATTGAACTTGGCATCTGGCCAAATCTTATAGAAGTTGCCTCAAAAACTTCAAAGATTGTAATTGTAAATGGAAGAATTTCCAGAAGAAGTTTCCCACGATACAGAATTTTTAAGTTTTTCATCAAAAAACTGTTTAAAAATATCTCTCTGATATGCGTGCGAACACAAACAGATGCAAGAAGGTTTGTTAAACTTGGAGCAGAGGAAAGAAAAGTTTTCATTACAGGCAATCTAAAATATGATTTGATGTTTTCAAACATAGAAAAGCATGAAATTCCAATAAAAAAAGAAGGGAAAAAAATTATTGTTGCAGGAAGCACCCATAGAGGTGAAGAAGAGGCAGTGGTTGATGCTGTTTTGAATTTAAAAAGAGATGATGTTTTTTGTGTGATTGCCCCTCGCCATATTGAAAGAGCAGACGAGGTCAAAGCCCTTTTGCAAAAAAGGGGAATTTCAGCATTACTTTTGAGCGAATATAAAAACAGACATAAAAAAAATCCACAAACTCTGGTAAATTTTCTTGTGGTGGATAAAATGGGATATTTGATGGATTTTTACAGAATTGCAGATATCTGTTTTGTGGGCGGGTCTCTTATTCCTCATGGTGGACAGAATTTCCTTGAGGCAATTTTTTTAAAAAAGCCTGTTTGTGTGGGCAAATACAATGACAATTTTAAATTTGAATTTGAATTTTTTAAAGATGATATTTACATCTCTCAAACCCCACAAAACCTCAAAAGAATTTTTGAAAAAATTTTTGAAAATCCTGAAAATGCGGATATGAAGGCAAAAAGAGCCTATGAAAAATTAAAAACCCTCACTGGAAAAACTGAAAGGTATCTTTCTCTTCTTGAGGAATTTTTATGAAAAAATTTACGATAATTTTCTTTATAGCAGTCACAATCATTGCCACAGGCACAGCAGGCTATATGCTTATTGAAAAGTGGAATTTTCTTGATGCCCTTTATATGACTTTTATCACACTATCTTCAATTGGATATGGCGAGGTGCATCCATTATCAGTACAGGGACAGATTTTTACAATTGTTTTAATAGTAATAGGTTTTTCAGTGCTTGCAGGTCTTATGGGTTATTTTTCATCCCTTATTCTTGCAGGCGAAATAGGTATTATTATGAGGAGGCGTAAGATGAAAGAGTCAATAAAAAAACTTTCCAATCATCACATTATCTGTGGGCTTTCACCTGTTGGCGAGGCAATTTTAGAAGAATTTTTAAAAACAAAGCAAAAGTTTGTCGTGGTTGAAAAAGACGAGGTAAAATTTGAAATGGCGCAGAAAAACTACGGCGAATTTCTATATATTCTGGGAGATGCAACTCAGGATGAAGTTTTAATAGAGGCAGGTATCCAAAGGGCAAAGTCAATCCTTATTTGTTTAAATGAGGATTCCCACAGCCTTTATGTGGTTATTTCTGCAAAGAGTTTAAACCCGAAAATAAAAATTCTTGTCTCGGTTGTGGAAGAAGATGCTTTTGCAAAAATGAAAAGAGCAGGTGCGGATTATGTTATCTCACCCCAGAAGATAGGCGGGTTGAGAATGGCTTCAACTGTTTTAAGACCAAATGTTGTAAGTTTTCTTGACATAATGCTTAAAGAAAGTGAAGGCGAATGGAGAATTGAAGAAGTTGAGGTCCCTGAAAAATCTCCTTTTCTAAACAAAACTCTTGCAGAAAGTCAGATAAGCAAAAATACAGGGCTTGTTGTAATTGCAATGAGAAAGGCAAAAACAGGAAGATTTGTCTACAATCCTGATGCCTCAATGCGCCTTGAAGCAAAAGACAAAATTCTTGTCCTCGGTAATCAGGAACTCCTTAGCCGACTGATAACTTATCTAAAACAGGGTGTATAAAAAAGAAAAGAGGAAAGTGGATAGAGGATAGAGGGATGTAGCGGGCGAATTACCATGCGACAAAAAAATGTAGCTCGAGACCCTTGGTCTGCGATAAAAGTTAAAAGTGAAAAGTTAAAAATTAAAAATGACAAATGAAGCGAAATCAGGAGATTAGGGAAAATGCAAG
>JAGHAG010000162.1 GCA_021161625.1 Elusimicrobiota bacterium | reverse complement strand
TAAATGATTTGCCATATATTCGTCCGCCTTTCAAAGAGGTTACATCAAAATTGAATATTTTAGAGTACAGAGAGACAGAAAAAGGGACCTCCAAAAAGTTTGTCTGGATAACAAATTTCAATATAAACGAAAATACCTTTGAAAAAATTGCAAAAAGTGGGAGGTTGCGATGGTTTTCGCTTCCGCCTTAAACTGCTGGTGCCCAGGTGTATCCCCCGACACTAAAAATTATATAAAACTACACAGGAGAAGACCATTTATTTTTTGTCTGTTTATTTTTTACTAAATTTTTTTGCATCTCTTTGGCTTTTGCCTAGTTTTTGTTAATTTTCATTCTTCACGGCTGGTGCTCCTACAAAAACATTGACAAAAATAATTCTTTCAATTAAAATTTAAACTATGGAAAATCTAAAATGGTTTTTGATTGATGCGGAAGGGAAATCTCCTGGAAGAATTGCTGCGGAGATTTCCAAAATTCTGCGTGGAAAAAATTCAGTACCATTTGACCCTTCACGGCTCGCTTTGAACGGTGTTGTTGTCATTAATGCCAAGAAGATAAAAGTTACAGGGAGAAAAGCATCACAGAAGGAATACTTTTATCATAAAACCACAAGACCTGGTGCATGGAAAAGAATTTCTCTTGGAAAACTTCTTCAGGAAAAGCCTGAAGAGATTATTTTCAATGCGGTGAAGGGGATGCTTCCAAAGAATCGTTTGAGAAAAAAAGCATTGAGCAGAATAAGAATTTACCCTGATGAAAAACATCCCCATTCTGCAAATATTGTTGGGAGGATAGATGTCTAGGGTTGCAATTTCAGGAAAAAGAAAAACCGCAATTGCAAAAGTTGTTCTCAAGGAAGGGGAAGGAAACATCGTTGTTAACAAAAAGAAATTTGACGAGTATTTCAGGGGACATCCTCATATAAAGCATGAAGTTATAAAACCTCTTATCCTGACAGATACGAGAAAAAAGTTTGATGTTATTGCTCATGTTTCGGGGGGAGGTCTTTCAGGGCAGGGACAGGCTCTAAGACATGGCATTTCAAGAGCACTTGCCCTTATCAGCGATGATTACAAAAGAATTCTCAGGCAAAATGGACTTCTCACACGCGATGCAAGAATTGTGGAAAGAAAAAAACCAGGACAGCCAAAAGCAAGGAAAAAATTCCAGTATTCAAAACGTTAAACAATAAATGGGGAATTTGACCTTTCTATGCGTTGACTTCCAAAGGGAATTTACCTCTCCTTCTGGAAAATGCTTCAGGAGAAGACCCTCTGTTAAATTTTGCAAAGAAACTTTTTTTCCATATCTGTCCAGAAAAAAAATAAAAATCGCTGAAATTATTTCTGATTACAGAAGACCAAGATTGTGTAATGAAGTGGAAATCTGCATTCCAGGAACCGAGGGTTTTAAGTCAGAGGTTCCAGAAAATTTAAAAAAATCTGTCTGGATAAAAGCAATGAACTCTCCTGTGTGGAGGAGAAAAAACGCAGGAAAAACTCTTCCCACAACCCATCCCTATGTTGATGATAAAAATTTTACAGACTGGATTAAAAAAAATCTTCCCTATAAAAATTGTATTCTTTTTGGTCTTACCCTTGACAGATGTATTCTTGCAACTGCAATGGAACTTTATTTTCGGGGATGGAAGGTAAAAATTTTATACGAAGCTGTTGACACTTATTCAGGCAGAAAAAAGGAAAAAGACATGCTTGTTAAAAATGTTCCTGTTTTGAACTGGGCAGAGGTGATTTACTGGAAAAACCTGAAAAAGGAGTTGTAAAATGTGCGGCATTATTGGATATGTTGGCGAGGGAGATGCCCCTGCAATTCTAATTGATGGTCTTAAACGTCTGGAATATAGGGGTTATGATTCAGCAGGAATTGCTGTAATTTTTAAAAACAAACTTTTTTTGAGAAGATGTAAAGGCAAAGTCGCAGACCTTGAAAAAATTTTAAGAAAATCCCCTGTTTTTTCCTCAATCGGTCTTGGTCACACCAGATGGGCAACTCATGGAAAACCATCCGAAGAAAACGCCCATCCTCATACTGACTGCAGGAATGAAATAGTTCTGATTCACAATGGTATAATTGAAAATCACATGGAATTAAAGCAGAAGTTAAAGAAAGAAGGACACACTTTTAAATCCGAAACCGACACAGAGATAATTGTTCACCTCATTGAAAAATTTTATTCACCAACAAAAAATCTTTTAAGTGCTGTTTCAAAAGCAATAAAAGAATTAAAAGGTTCCTATGCCATAGGAGTTCTTTCAAAAAGCGAACCTGACAGGATTGTTGCGGCAAGGAAGGAAAGTCCTTTGATTGTTGGACTTGGTAAAGGGGAAAACTTTATTGCATCTGATATTCCTGCAATTCTCCCCCACACAAGAGAGGTTATTGCTCTTGATGATGGAGAGGTTGTTCTTGTTAAAAAGGATAAGGTTGAGATATTTAAGAACGGCAGAAAAATCAAAAAGAATTCAAACACAATTCCATGGGACCCTGTTATGGCTGAAAAAGAGGGGTTTAAGCATTTTATGTTAAAGGAAATTTTTGAACAACCCCGTGCAATCCAGGATACTCTGCGGGGAAGATACAATCTTGAAACAGGGGAAGTTTCTTTTGAATTTCTAAATCTTTCTGACAAAGAAATCAAAAACTTCAAAAAGATATTTATTGTTGCCTGTGGTACTGCTTATCATGCAGGAATTGTTGGAAAATTTTTGCTTGAAAACCTTGCAAAAATTCCTGTTGAAGTTGACATAGGAAGTGAATTCAGATACAGAGCGCCCCTTATAACAAAAGATGACCTTCTTATTATAATCTCCCAGTCAGGTGAGACCGCAGATACTCTTGCAAGTTTGCGTCTTGCAAAGAAGAAAAAAGTAAAATCTCTTGCCATCTGCAATGTTGTGGGTTCCTCTGCAACGAGAGAGACGGATGGGGTGATATACACCCATGCAGGTCCAGAAATAGGAGTTGCCTCCACAAAAGCATTTACAACACAACTTACTGTTCTTTATCTCCTTTCTCTTTACATTGCATTGACAAGAAAAACCATTTCAAAAACTCAATCCATTTCTCTTCTTTCACAGATCATAAAACTTCCACACAGGGTAAGGGATGTTTTAAAAAATGCAGAAAAAATTGAAGAATTAGCACACAAGTATTTTAAGAAAAAAGATTTTCTCTATCTTGGAAGAAATATAAATTATCCGATTGCTCTTGAAGGGGCTCTTAAATTAAAAGAAATTTCCTACATACACGCCGAGGGTTATCCTGCCGGTGAAATGAAGCATGGCCCCATTGCTTTGATAGATGAGGAAATGCCAGTTGTTGTTATTGCGACAAAGTCAAGTGTTTATGAAAAAATTATCTCAAACATTCAGGAAGCAAAAACAAGAGGCGGAATAATAATTTCCATTGCAACAAAAGGAGACAGAACAATAAAAAAATTCAGTGATGATGTAATTTTTGTTCCTGCAACTGATGAGATGCTCTCTCCTGTGATAAATGTTGTTCCTCTGCAACTACTTGCATACTACATTGCACTTTTGCGGGGTTGCGACATAGACC
>JAGHAG010000044.1 GCA_021161625.1 Elusimicrobiota bacterium | reverse complement strand
CTACCACAACAGGCTGATATTCCCTGATTTTCTCAATGATTCTTTCTCGGGGGATTTCTGTTTCTGATGGTTTTTTCTGTGAAATCTTTTTTTTCGCAACTTTCCCTCTAACCTTTTTAACAGGTTTTTTTTCTGTTTTCTTTGCCTCAATTTTTTTTATGGCTTTTTTTAATTCTTTTACCTTCTTTAAACTTAATTTAAGTTCCTCTGCACGGGATAGATATTTAAGGGCAGTGTCGTATTTGCCATCTGCGATCAAAGAAGAGGCTCTCTCAATGTAAATTTGTGATAAAAGTTTTTTATATTTTTCATTTTGCGGATTTTTTTCATGAGCGGTTGTTGCATAAATCAGCGCCTCTTCAAGATTTCCATTTATGTATTCAAGGGTTGCTTTTCTAAAATCTTCCTCGCCCTGTGCAAAAATTGATGTAGCAAAAACAAAAATCAAAATAAAAATCATTTCCCTAAAACCTCCATCAATTTCTTTACCCTTCTTAAAAGATCTATTATCTGAGGGCTTTTTGGATTTACACTCAACCCTTCTGAGAGAATCCTTCTTGCCTCTTTGAGATTTCCTTCCTCAATTGAAATGTATGCATTTACAAGAGTGTTTAACTCCTCTGCTTCTTTTTCCCCGCTTAAACGAATCAGTGCTCTTTCAAGAACTTCCTTTGCCTTTCGGTATTCCTTTAATTCAAAAAGGTCCTTTGCCTGAAGAAGGAGTTTTCTGGCATCCTTCTTTGAAATTTGAATCCCCTGAAGTTTGCCTTCAAGTTCCGAAGAATACCTGCGAAAAACCTCATTTAAAACCCTTGATGCTCCTGTAAAATCTCTTACTTTAAAATACTTAAACATCAAAAGAAACATGTTTAAAAGCCATTGTCTTTCTTCTTCTCTGAAACCGCCTTTTGCTTCTTCAAGCTGCTGGATTTCCTTTTTTAATTCCTCTATTTCTTTGTCTTTGGTTTTTATTATTTTTTCTGAAATTGAAGAAACATAGGAAAAACTATAAGAAAGAGTTGTTGTAATTCTTCTTTCAAAAGATGAATTTGCGTTTGCAAAATAAAAAGAAAATCTTCCAACATCAAAGCCAAATCCAAAGGAATTTTCATTCGGGTTTCTGCCTGCCATCAGATTAAGAAAGTCAAAAATTCTGACCTGTATTCCTGAAAAATTTTTTTTTCTCTTTTTTTGTGAAATATCCATTAAAGAGAATCTATTGAAAAAAGCAATTTTCCCTTTCAGAAAATTAAGCGCAAAAAATGTGTGTAAATTGAGAGGAAGCTTTTCAGGGCTGTCACCTGTTTTTATGTCTGTTGCAAAGAGATTTTGGAAGGAAACTCCTAATAAAAAAGGGGCAAACTTTTCGTGTTTTGATATTATTTTATAGTCAAAAGGAGCCCAGCAAACTCCTGTATCAATAGAAAAAGAATTTCCCTGCTTTGTATAGATTTCCTGTTTGAAAGAATTAAAGGAAATCCCTGTAAAAAATCTTCTTATTTTTTTTGCCAATGAAAAACTTAAAAAACTCTCCCTGTAAAAAAATCCACCGTATTCACCAAATTCATCAACAACATCAGAGGACGCTGTTTTAAACTGTTTTGCTAAAATTGAGTAGGAAATTTTTTCCGAAGGTCTTACAAAAGAAATTTTATAAAAAGGGGTTTCGTAAAAAAGTTCTCCTGATGTTATTTCAAGAAATTCAGAAGAAACTAAAAGAGGATAATAAGGCATATGAGAAAGAGAAAGACCAAGAGAAAGATTTTCAGCATCTTCACTTGAATATATATTTTCTCCTGTTGTAAAGCAAAACAAATTTACAGTAAACAAAAGCAAACAAAAAACAATTTTCATCTTTAATTTTTCATTCCTGTTTTAATTTTTTCACTTCTTCAACAAGTTCCTGAATTTTGAAGGGTTTCTCAAGCCACTTTTCACATTTTATTTCCTTTTCAATTGCCTCTTTTGTTTTTTTATCGCAGGCACTTATTACTATTACCTTTGCACTTTCTGGAAGCTGCTTTCTTACATTGATGCCATCAATGTCTTCCATTAAAATATCCAGCACAACCAGATCAGGTTTAAATGCCTCAAATTTTTCAATACCTTCTTTCCCTGAAAATGCCTTTTCAACCTCAAAACCCTCGCCTTCAAGGGCGAGTTTTAAAACTTCAACCACATCCGGTTCATCATCAATAATCAAAATTTTTTCCATGCCTCCTCCTCAGTTTAGCGAATAGCGAACAGCGAATAGTTCACTTAATCGCTTAATCGCTTTTGCTTAATCGCTCCTGTTTTCATTTACCTTTCTACCTTCTCGCCTTTCCACTTTTCTTTGTCACTTCGTCACTTAGTCACCTTGTCACTTTTACAGCAGACCAAGGGTCTGCAGCTACATTGCGAGTGGCTTCTGGCAGGCAGGGCTCTGGGAGCGAGGAATTTTGCAATAAGTCCGCAGCGGACGGAGAGCGAGCCATCTCACGCGAGCGTCCCTGACGCCAGAACCACGAGCAGTAAACATTGCAAATTGTAAATTTCAAATTTTTCATTTTTAATTTTTAATTTGTCATTCTTTCCTCTTTCCTCTGTCCACTTTCCTCTCTTTTCTACTTTATTATACCAAGCAATTTTCTTTGCTTTTTGCCTTCAGTTTCCACTTCAAGGATATACATCCCATCAGGAAGGTTCTTGCCACTTTTATCAACACCCTTCCAGACATAGGGTATTTGAGACGGAGAAACAAAGTCATTAAAAACTTCTTCTCCTGAAAGAGCAAAAACCCTTATTTTTACAAATGCGCTGGCGTTTACATAAATTGCTGTCTCATCAGAAAAAGGATTCGGTATATTTCTCACAGAAGGCGTAAGAGTTTTTGCAGGTTTTATTCCTGCAAGTGCAAAAACCCCGGTTTTTGAAAAAAATCTGATGCTGTCTGAAAGACGCTCCTGTGGTGCTTTCTGCCACTTTCCTGAAAAAGTTAGAACAAAAATTTTTGAGACAGGCATCCCGTTTACAAATCCCTTCACAGAATTTAAAGGGATTTCTACTTCCAGATTATCAGCAGGAATAACCTCTGAATTGCTTTTATTCACTGCTTTTATTTCATAAGAATAATCATATAAAAACTTTGCACTTGCACTTCTTTCAAGTAGTTGCCTTAAATCCCCTCCAGATGTTGTTGTTGAGAGATTGATAAAACAAGGTTCCCCAAAAGATGAACTTGAAACCCTTACAACAATCCCGTCACATAAATTCAATGTCTGTGAAGTATATGCAGGGAGAAGCGTTTTAAAAGAAAAATTTTTTTTGCCTGTAATAGTCCCACCGTCTTTGTCCTTTAAATCCCCGAACTGGATTTCATAGACCTTATTCGGCAAAAAAGAGGTTGAGATGTAAATTATTGTGTTTTCATCTGAAAGAAGATATGAATAAGTTATTTGTGCTGCATCTTCTTTTAAGGAAATTGTGTTTGCATTTATACTTGAGGGCAGAACTGCTTTTGTAAATTTTATTTTAATCTGTGACAGATTTTCGTTCATGCTTCCATCAGATGGGAAAATTTCAAAAACAGCAAAAGAGCCCACGGAAACTCTAAAATTAAAAACCTCATTTGACTGGCGGAAAAGCCCTTTTGTGTCGTGTGCTCTAACTTTCCAGAAATATTGCTTGCCATCAAGAAAAACGTCTGAAAAAAAGTTTGCATCTGTAAAACTGGATTCAAAAACACTAAAATCTGATGTTGTTGAGTAAATAATTTCATATCTAACTTTATCTCCCTCATCCCAGTCAATCGCCTGCTCCCATGAAAAATCCACGGTATTTGTGTTTATTGTTGAGTTATTTTCTGGAAGAAGCAGGGAAAAAGATGTTGGGGCGTGGTTGTCATTATAAATGTAAACAGAAACTTTCTGTGTATCACTTAATGGTGGTGACCCATTATCCCATACCTCAAAAAGAAGCCAGTATGTTCCGTTTGGATATAGAAAACTCTGAAATTCATAGGTGTTTTGAGTTATGTTTGAGACGATTTCTTCAAAATCTGCGTTATTGGATGAAATATAAATTGAAACAAAGTGCTCATCTGTAAGATTTGTATCAGAAATTTCCCATGAAAAATTTTCTGTCCCTGTGATTGTTTCAGAAGAAACAGGAATTTGAATAGTGATTTGAGGAGCATAATTTTTATTTTTTATTTCAAACTGGCTAGATACTGCCTCACTTGAAAGAACCGCATCGCTTGAAACAATTTTTATAAAACAGCTTGTTGAATTGTGAAAGGCAAAGGTGTTTATATGGTAAAAAGTTGTAGAATCTGAAAGCCCATCGGCAATTTTTGTGAAACTGACTCCTGAATTTATGCTTAAAAAAATCTCTGTAAGGTGTTCTTCATAATCCCTGTCGTGAATTTCCCATGAGACAGTCACAGTTTCTGAAAAAGTTTCGTATATTGAAGGATTTGTGATTGTTATCTCAGGCGGGGATGCAGTCCACGAGAAAGCATTGTTTGATATTTCTGAAAGGTTTTTCCCATCTTCTACTGCTTCATCTTCAATGGCGACCGCAAAATAGTAACTTGTGCCATTGGAAAGACCTGTTACAACAAAACTCCCACCCTCTCCAGGAGCAAAATGAGTGGAAATTTTTATCTCCTCAATAACATCCGGGTCTGTCCAGACCAAAATGGGTAAATACCTTTTATACTTTATGTGCACAAAACCTGTTGAGGCACCTGAAAGACCGTCATCTCCTGTATAAATCCAGCTTAAAAGAATACTTCCCTTTTGCGAGGAAACCTTGAGTGCAGAAAGAGTGGTTATATTTGCAGGCGGAGTTGTGTCAACAAAAAAACTCCACACATCCGACCATTCACTTTCCTCCAGATCATCTTTTGAGCGAACCCGCCAGTAGTATTTCCCCTCTGAAAGAAAAATTTTGTTAAAAAAAGAATACTCTTCAGTATATTCAGCAATTCCAGAAGAGGACTTGTAGACAGAAAAATTCAAATCCGTTGAAACCTGAATTTCATAGGTGTGTTCATCCTGATCTGCATCATAGGAATTATACCAGTAAAAGTATGGTTCTGTAAGGGAGGTTGTTTCGCCATCACCCAGACGTTTTGCATAAAGTTGCGGGGATTCGGGCTTGTGGCTGTATTGAACTTTAAGCCAGTCAACATAATAAAGTGAAATTTCATCAGGTGGAACTTCATAAAAAAGTTTTGCCCTGAAAAACCTCTTGCCGTCAATAAGAAGAACTTGTGAACCAGATGTTTCATAAAAACTTCCCTCTCCTTGAGGCCCCATAAATGTAAAGTTAATTCCATCTGAAGAACCAGCAACCTGAAATTTTACAGTTCCTCCAATTTTACTCCATGAAATTTTTTTGTAAGTGACGGGATTTACAGAAACACCTGTGTCATAAACTTTTGTTGTGTATGTTCCTGATGAGGAAACAAAATAAACCCAGAAATCCCCTCTTATTGTTTCTGTTGAACCCTCTATGTATGAACCACCCAGAAGAAGGTTGCCGTAATTTTTTAAATGGGCAAAGCCATAAAATTCTCTTCCCGGAGGAGATAGAGTAAAGGGTGAAATCTCCTTCCATTCATTTGTCTGTGGATTGAAAAACCAGAGGTTTTCAGGATATTCAGGTGGCTGGGATGCAAAATCTTTGTGTTCCCCACCAAAAAGAATAACCCTTTTTATTTTTTCATCCCAGGTAATTGAAAGATTAAATCTTTTATCCGGATTTTCAGATGGATAAACTTCCTGCCAGTTTACTCCATCAAAAATCCATGTGTCTGAAAAAAATTTGTCTCCCTGTCTTCCTCCGTATAAAATAATTTTTCCATCCCCACAATTTGAAAGAGCAAAGTTTGCTCTTGCTGAGGGATAACTTGATGTATCCACCCTGCTCCAGTCCTCTAACTGGGTGTCAAAAATCCATGTATCCGAAAGATATTTCCCCTGAGAATAACCACCAAAAAGAAGAATTTTTCCTTCTTCAAGTTTTGCCATTGAAAAGTCCTGCCTTCTTGAAGGGTTTGTTGAGGGAGTTGCCTGATACCAGTTTTCTCCATCAAAAATCCAGGTGTCTGAAAATTCACCACTTTCTCCAACTCCACCAAAAAGAATAAATTTTCCGCCTCCATCTTCTGCCATTGCACAATCAATTCTTTTAGCAGGATGGGAACTTACTGAAATTTCATTCCAGTTTTGAGTGTTTGCATCAAATAAAAATGTTCGGGAACTGTAGAAATTAGTATCCCATGTACTTGTTGAACTTGTTCCTCCAAAAAGAACAATCCTCTCCCCCCCTGCAATTGCAAAACTCCTCAATGAAAAAGGCGGTGGATTTTTTTCTATCCACCTGTTTTCAGCCCTGAGTGTGTCGTTGTAAATTACAAGGTCTTTCAGTTCTCCATTTGAAAATGCTGTGGAAGTGTCTTCATAAACTAAACCCGAAGCAAAGGCAATTGTTTTAAAAAAAAACAAAAACAAAATAGTGAGCGGTGAGCAGTGAATTGCAAATAGCAAACAGCGAATAGTGAATAGTGGATAGTGGAAAGAGGATAGAGGACAGAGAAAAGAGGAAAGTGGATAGAGGATAGTGGATAGAAATATGCTCCTCCGACTTCGTTGGGTCGCGATCTTCCCTAATTTCATAATCTCCCAATTTCCTAATTTCGCTTCATTTGTCACCCCGCCCAGCTCCGCTAAGCGGGGCTGGGTTTTCTATTGGAAGAACAACTATAAACTTATTTCCTTTGTTTTTTCCTTCTGGTGGGGCTTCAATAAAAACCTCTCCTTTGTGAAGACGAACAAGTTCCTTTACAATTGAAAGCCCGAGCCCAAAACTTCCCTTTTTTGAAGCGAGCGGCATATCTATTCTGAAAAATCTTTCAAAAATTTTCTTGTGAAATTTTTTTGAGATTGGCACCCCTTCATCTTCAACCCAGAAAATACCTCTGTCTTCTTCCTTTTTTGCTCCCACAAAAATCTGGGTTCCCTGTGGAGCATATTTTATTGCATTGTCAATCAAATTTACCAGAACCTCCTCCATCCTTTTTGCATCACAGAAGATTTCAAAATCTTCAACATAAGTTTTTATTTCCATATTTTTCTTTTCAGCCCTTTGTTTAAGACCTGATATGGATGCCTGAACAATTTTACGGGATGAAACTTTCTCTTTTGTAATTTTTAACTCGCCTTTTTCTAACTTTGAATAGTCCAGAAGGTCGTCTATAAGATACTTCATTCTTTCAACATTTCTCTTCAAAATCTCTATTACCTTCCTCACTTCATCCAGATTTTTTGAATTTTCTAAAACCTCAACACTGGCGCTCAAAATCATCAAAGGATTTCTCATCTCGTGTGAAACTGTAAGCACAAACTTGCTTTTCAGTTCATCAATTTCTTTCATTTCTTCAAAAAGCCGTGCATTTGAAATTGCAAGGGCTGAAATTTCCGCAAGAACAAAACCTTTTTCTAAATCTTCCTCTGTAAATGGCTTTTCTATTTTAATCCTCTTAAAGTTGAGCACCCCAACAACTCTTTCACCAAGAAGCATTGGAATACTCATTCCTGATTTTATTGGCTCAAAAACTTCCTCTCCCTTAAAAAATGGATGTGTGTTTAGGGGTCCGTTTATGATAATTCCTCTTCTTTCCTTTACAGCAAACCCTGAGGGTCTTTTCCCAATTTTCCAGATTGTGCCCTCTGCTTTTTCTTTTCTCATGCCCCATGCTCTTCTGATAAAAACAGAATCTGTCTCTTCATCAACAATTCCAACAGAACCACCATCGCACAAAATCTGTTCTCTGCAGATTGAAGTGATTTCATCAAGAATTTCATCCATAGATGAAATTCTTGCAACTGTAAGGGCTATTCTATAAAGTCCTACTATGCTTTTTGCCTTTTCAAGTTCTTTTTTTAGTTTTCTTTCTTCAAAATACTTTTTCACAACATTTAAGAGAATTTCTCTGTCAAATGGCTTTGTAATATAATCAAAAGCACCCTTCTTCATTACGCTTACAGCATCTTTTATATCACCGTATCCTGTCATAAAAACAATTCCTGTCTCAATTCCTTTTTCTCTTATATAATCCATAAGTGAAATACCACTTTCTCCTGGCATCTTTACATCACTCAGAATAAGGTCAAAGG
Organism: Elusimicrobiota bacterium; assembly: GCA_021161625.1. Classification (GTDB taxonomy): domain Bacteria; phylum CG03; class CG03; order CG03; family CG03; genus JAGHAG01. Next base: position 1,317 of record JAGHAG010000044.1, on the reverse strand, counting down.
ACTTTTGTTTTAATTTTTCTTTTGCTTCCAAAACCCTGCCTGCGCCTTCAACTTCAAATCCCTCTTTTTCTAAAATTTTACTTATAGAAGAAACTATGAAATCTTCATCATCAACAATTAAAATCTTCATCGTTTACCCCCCCCCGATGGGGAACTCAAGGGAAAACTCTGTCCACTCCCCTTTTTTACTTTTCACAGAAATTTCACCACCGTGATCTCTTACAATATTTCTTGCAACTGCAAGACCAATTCCATTGCCATCCTCACGGGTCGTGAAAAAAATTTCAAAAATTTTTCCCAGATTTTTTTCATCAATTCCGCAACCATTGTCTTTGAAAAGGACAAAAATTTTTTTCTGTTTTTCATCAAAAAAACTTTTTATTTCAATCTTCTTTTCCTGCTTTTCCTTTAAGGCGTTTATTGCATTGGTAAAAAGATTTACAAAAACACCTGAAAGTTCGTCTCTGTCAAGAGGTGTTTCAGGAACATCTGAAAGAAAAAGTTCCACAGCAACATCCTCTCTTTTTAAAGAGGGTTCCATAAAATCCAATGAATCTTTTATAACATCGTTTATATTTGAAGTGCTCTTTCCTTTTGATTTAGCCCTGCTATATGTGAGAAGATTCTGAACAGTTCTCTGCATTCTTTTTGCTGAAAGTCTTATCTTTGAAATGTACTCTTTTTCTTCATCTGTAAGTTTTTTATCATCCAGAAGGTCTGTATATGTCATAATTGCTGTAAGGGGATTGTTTAATTCATGTGCAACTCCTGCTGCAATTTCCCCAATTGTTGCAAGACGCTCTCTATGAATAAGAGCATTTTGCATGGCTCTTATTCTGTCATTTGCCTGCTTTAAATCTTCAAGAATACTCAATGTGTGCAATTTCTCTTTACGCAATTCTGCAACTCTTTCTTTTAACTCCTCCCGTGCCACTACAAGAGGGGTTATGTCTTTTAAAATGCAAAGATAGTTAATTTCACCATCCCATAAAATTTCTGAAAAACTTGCCATAAAATACATCTCCCCGAATTTAATCTCTTTAACAGCAACTTTTTTTTCTTCTATTTTCTGTTGTATGTCATCAATTGGGCAATTCATTTCTTCAAGCAGAATTTTACAATTCTCTCCTATACTTCCAAAAACTTTTTCAATAAATCTGTTTGTAAAAAGAATTTCACCTGTTTTTCTGAAAACAACAAGTCCTGCACCAATTTTTGAAATAATTTCTGAAAGACGGTCTCTTTCAAGGGTGATTTCTTTTTTTTCTGTGATGTCCTCAAAAACATATACATTTATACTGTCATTGAGAACTCTTT
>JAGHAG010000094.1 GCA_021161625.1 Elusimicrobiota bacterium | reverse complement strand
GAAAACATCCAATGGGGCAAGTGGAAAAGTAGAAAAGTTGAAAAGTGAAAAAGGGGACAACCCCCTACTGTTTCTCCCCCCTTAAAGGGGGGAGATTGAGAGGGGGGATTTACGGATGAAATGAAAAATTTGAAATTTGCAATATTGCGAAGCGATATGCAGAGTCCTGCCTGCCAGAAACCACTCGCAATAGAGATGCAGATCCCGGTCTGCCAAGGAGAGGAAAAATGGACATAAGGGAAAAAATTTTAAAACTGAAAAAAGAAAGAAACGCTGTAATTCTTGCTCACAACTATCAGCTCCCAGAAGTTCAGGATATTGCGGATTTTACAGGGGATTCTCTTGAGTTAAGCAGAAAAGCAGCCGAAACAGATGCAGATATAATTGTATTCTGCGGGGTTTACTTTATGGCAGAAACAGCAAAAATTCTATCCCCTCAAAAAATGGTTCTAATTCCTGATGAAACAGCAGGTTGCCCTATGGCTGATATGGTTGATGAAAAAAAACTGCTTGAATTAAAGAAACAAAATCCCGAGGCAGTTGTTGTTTCTTATGTGAATACAACTGCAAGAGTAAAAGCTCTCTCTGATGTCTGTTGCACTTCTGCAAATGCTCAAAAAGTTCTTGAAAAATTGAAGGGGAAAAAAATAATTTTTGTTCCTGACAAACACTTAGGAGAATATGCTTCAAAAAAAGCAGGTGTTGAGGTTATTCTTTATAATGGTTTCTGCCCCATACACGAGAGAATTTTAAAAGAACACATAGAGGAAAAGAAAAGGAATTATCCGAAGGCAAAAGTTATTATTCATCCCGAGTGCTTTATGGAAGTTTGTGAAATTGCAGATGAAGTCACCTCAACCTCAGGCATGCTTAAATATGCAAAGGGTTCTTTTGATAAAGAATTTATAATAGGAACAGAGATAGGTCTGCTCCATCCATTAAAAAAACAAAATCCTGAAAAAGATTTTTATCCTGCAAGTGAGATTGCAGTTTGTGAGAATATGAAAAAGACAACTCTTGAAAAAGTTTTGTGGTCTCTTGAAGATTTGAAATTTGAAGTAGAGGTGCCTGAAGGAATAAGAGAAAAAGCAAAACTTGCTCTGGATAAAATGCTTGAGATTATTTAGGGGGCGTTTATGGAATATAGCAAAAAGGTTATAGAGCATTTCATGAACCCGCGAAATGTCGGGGAAATTCCTGATGCTGATGGAGTTGGTAAAGTCGGAAATCCGATCTGCGGAGATGTCATGGTTCTATATATAAAAGTAAAAGACAATATAATTGTTGATACAAAATTCAAAACATTTGGCTGCGGTGCCGCCATCTCTTCAGGTTCAATGCTCACAGAGATGGTGAAAGGAAAAACAATTGATGAAGCACTCAAAATTTCAAACAAAGCAGTTGCAGAAGCACTTGATGGACTTCCGCCAATAAAAATGCACTGCTCTGTTCTTGCCGAAGATGCCCTTAAAGCCGCAATAGAGGATTATTTGAAGAAAAAAGAAAATCAATAATGACTTTTTTTTCAAACTTTTATTCGTCTCTATGGCATTATGTTGTTGAAGTTGCACCTGCCCTTGCTCTTGGTTTTCTTATCAGTGGAATTCTGCACGAATTTGTTCCATCTTCACTCATTGAAAGACATCTCTCAGGAAGAGGATTAAAACCAATTCTTTATACAACGCTTCTGGGAATAATTCTTCCTGTTTGCTGTATTGGTTCTCTGCCAATAGCTGTTGGATTGAGAAAAAAAGGCGTTTCATTAGGACCTGTTCTTGCCTTTCTTGTTGCAACTCCTGCAACATCTGTTTCAGCAATTTTTGTTTCCTGGAAACTGCTCGGCATTTTTTTTACTCTGTGGCTGTGCTTTACGGTTATAATTCTGGGTCTTGTTATTGGTATTGTTGGAAATTTTTTTAAAGTTGCAGAACCTTCAGATTTATCCACTTCCTGTCCGATGTGTGAAGAAGGCGAACACACCAACCATTTCCACCACAGCAAACTTTTTATGAAAAGATTGATTTCAGTTCTTACTTACTCCTTTATTGATATGCCAAAAGAAATAGGTTTGGAAATAGTTATAGGGCTTATTGTTGCAGCAGGTGTTGTCTCCATAACCCCCATAAAGACAATAATAAAAGCAAATTTTTCAGGGCTTTTAGGTTATCCCTTTGCTTTGATTGTCGGAATTTTAATGTATGTGTGTTCAACAGCAAGTGTCCCAATGGTTGACGCTTTTTTAAAAACAGGTCTTAACTCAGGTGCAGGGCTTGTGCTTCTTCTTGTAGGACCGATTACCAGTTATGGAACACTTCTTGTTGTGAAAAAAGAATTCGGTGGAAAAATCCTTTTGTTTTATCTTGCTATAATTTCCACATTTTCACTTCTTTCAGGATACATTTTCTCACTTTTTTACAGATGAGGATAGCCATTGCAATGAGTGGTGGAGTTGACTCAGGTGTCAGTGCATATCTTTTGAAAAAGCAGGGATTTGAAGTAATAGGTTTTTCAATGAAACTTTTTGAAGATGGTGGAGAAGGTTCCTGTTGTTCGGTTTCTTCTGCAAGAAGAATTGCAGATAAAATTGGAATAAAGTTTTATTCCTTTGACTTTACAGAAAAATTTAAAAAAGATGTTATTGATTTTTTTATAAAGGAATATGCAAGAGGAAGAACCCCGAACCCCTGCATCTGGTGTAATGAAAAAATGAAGTTTGACCTGCTACTTAAAAAAGCTCATTCCATTGGTGCGGATTTTCTTGCAACAGGGCATTATGCAAAAATTGAAAAAAAAGATGGGGCTTTTTTTCTGAAAAAAGCAAATGATACTATGAGAGACCAATCCTATTTTTTGTTTTCTCTAAAACCTGCTCAACTAAAGTTTGTAAAATTTCCTCTTTCAGAATTGAAAAAAAGCGATGTAAAAAAAATTGCAGAAAAAATTGAAATAGACAGATTTATAAAGGGGGAAAGCAGGGAAATCTGTTTTATTTCAGGTGATTACAGAAAATATCTTGAAGAAAATTTCCCTAAAATTCTAACCCCTGGAGATATTGTTCTTGAAAATGGAAAAGTTGTCGGAAAACACAGAGGCATTGCTTTTTATACAATAGGGCAGAGAAGGGGAATTGGCTCTTTTGG